>NZ_QKML01000017.1:0-102476 GCF_003208455.1 Rhizobium sp. UGM030330-04 | reverse complement strand
TCAAGCTCTTCAGCCAGGGAGCCCACCTCGGCGACAGCGATTCCATGGTCAGCCTCGGCCATCGCTACAGTACCGGCACCGGTATCCGCAAGAGCCCGATCCGGGCGCTTTACTGGTATCGCCGCGCCCTTCAGGCCGGTAATCCCCGCGGCGCCAACAATCTCGGCGTTGCCTATTATTATGGAACGATCGTGAAGGAAGATGCCGAAAAAGGCATTCAGTTGCTCGCCGCCGCGCTCGATGGCGGTTTCGACCGAGCAGCCTACACACTCGGTCTGGCCCACGAGGATGGCAAGGGCACGGAATGTGACCTCGAAGAAGCGCTCTATCTGTTTCGTCGTGCCCGGATGGGTGGTCGCGACGATGCGGACGAAGCAATCGAACGGGTGCTGACAAGGATGGGCAGGGAATTTTCCCCGGCCGTCGATCCCGAACAACGGCTGGAAGACCTTCGGATTATGATCCGCAATCCGGAGAAGCGCTTCAGCGTCGAGGCACTGCTTCTGGAGCTGGCCCGTATCTGCGAGGAACTGGTCGAGGATAAGGACAATCCCGCCGCTGACCAACCCCATGTGCTTGGCAGATCGAGCCTGATCCGCGGTTTCGTACTGTGGAAACAGCGCAATCCCGCCTATAAGGAGCCGGTTGAAACGGCACTTGCGATCGACGGCAACCACCCCTTTCTGACACCACCGGAACGCGCCTCTCTCATGACCGCAAGGGCCGTTGCGTTTGCCCGCGACCACAAGTGGCAGGAAGCGATCCATCTGCATCGTGGCGCGCTGGCGATCGTCAGGGCCGATCCGGATGCAGAGGAGAACACCATGCTTGCCGCAATGACGGATCTTGCTTTCTGTCTGCATGAAGCCGCTGAATTTGAAGAGGCGCGCGACCTCAATTCGGAAGCGCTGGCGCGTGCCGAGATCGCCTTCGGCAAGGACGATCCGGCCCTGTTGCGTATAATCGGCAATCTCGCCCAGAACGAGTTTGCGCTCGAACACCCTGACAGATCAGTGGAACTGATGCGCCGGCGGCTGGAAATCGCCGAGCGGCATGAAATTCTCGACGCGATCGGCGCGGCATTGCGCGATCTGGCAATAGCCAGTTTTTCGGCAGGGGACCATGCCGGCGCTGAGGATCTGTTCCGGCGGCAGGTGGCCTTTGCCGAGCGCAACGGCGACAGCGAGGACATCGCCCGCGCCCGCGCGGACCTAAACGGCCTGTTTGAACGACTGGACAAGATATCGCGATAGCCAGCCGCAGGAAATCATGAGGCTTGGCTTAGGCGACGGCGGAAATCAGCGGTTCCCTGCATGATCTTGTCCAGCAGCGCCTCTATCGCCCAGAAACGCTCCTGAATGTCAAACGTCACCGCACGGCTTTCGATCTCGCGAATGGTGCCGAGACGCTGGTGATAAAGCTTCGCCAGTTTGGGATAGCCCATGGGTTCCGCCATGGCGGCAAGTGCCAGGTAAACCGACAGTTCGTCTGCGAGTTGCGGATGCCGGTGAGCTTTCGTGAGCAGCCATTTGTAAAGATCGGGGTGGAAATTGGTGAAGACACCGGTAAAGCCACGAGACCCTGCTTTCATGGCGTCAAATGCTATCGCGGCATTGGCGTTGACGATGGCAAGCGGCGTACCCTCGGTGAGAGCCACACGCCGCTTAACCGTTTCAAGATCGCAGGAGACATCCTTGAGAATGACGAAGCGACCGCTGCCGGCACAGAAGGAAATTTCGGCATCGGTCATGAGACGGCGGTAAGGCGCAGGGCATTCGTAGAGGCCAAGCGGCAGATCGGAGGGCAGACGCTCAAGAAGCCAGCCGAGATCGTCGAGAAACTTCGAGCCACCCTCCTGCCCCGCGTCGAGCCGGTTGGTGACAAGCACCATGCCGTCAACACCCGTCTGCGCGATCGCATCGAGTTCTTTCCGTTGATCTTCCAGCGTCTCACTGACATGCCCCGAGGCAATGACGGGAATGCGGCCAGCTGCGGCTTTCTTGACGAAAGCGGCCAGTTCCACCCGCTCCTCAAGGGTGAGGAACAACATTTCCGATGACTGGCAAACGGCAAACAGCGCGTCCGATCCATTGGCGATGTACCATTCCACGAGATTTGCAACGCCTTCGAAATCTATCTTGCCGTCCCTGAACGGCGTGATCATGACGGGAATGATGCCTTCGATTTGCCTGGTCATTGTTTTCGTCCTGTCAAACATATGCGGCCCGGGTCTCGTAAAAAAAAAGCTCAGGGTGGTGATAGAGGGTCTCGGTCGGCTCGATAAGCAAAGAATTTTTCCTGCGCCTTCTGCCCGAGCGGAATGACAAGCGGGAGCAGCAGGTCACGCAGCCGCAGCGAAAGCCAACCTTGGGCCTTTTTCGGCCCACCGCTTTGCCGGCCGAGACGCACCGCCGCTTCCACCCTCGCCCGGCGCAGCGATTCGAAACGCCGGAAGGCCTGGGTGGGTGTCGTTTCCACGGCAATAGCCGCCGCCAGAACGAGCGCATCCTCCAGCGCCATCGAGGCGCCCTGACCGGAATGGGGCGTTACGGCGTGGGCCGCGTCTCCGATCAGCACTGTCCGACCGACCGACCAGTGTGCGAGGCTTGGCATGTCGTAATCCGGATACGCACGGATGGAGGCAGGATCGACTGCGGCGATGATGCGTCGGTTCACTTCGGGATCCGGCCGGTGCAGTTCGGCCAGATATTGCAACAGCGCGGTTCCTGTCAGTGGCTGGGCCCGAGTTTCATCGGTCTGCCGATAGGTATTGAACCAATAGACCGGCCCATCCACCGCCTTGAGATAGCCGAAAAAAGCGTTGCGGCCAAAAGTCATGAGCATGCGCCCATCAGTGTCGGGGACTTCGGGTACGTCCACAATGCCCCCGCTGCCCTGGAGTCCGCTGTAGATCGGAAGTGGCAGCTCGGGCATGCCGAGGTGCCGTACGGTGGAGCGCAACCCGTCGGCGGCAACGAGAATGTCGAAGCCCTCCGTGCCGCCGTCCGGACCATGCACCAACACTTCAGATGGAGTTTCCACGATGGCTTCGACCGCCGCACCAAAGCGCATTCTGATCCCGGCAGTCCGCGACGCTGCGAGGAGGATGGAAACCAGTTCGCCCCGACGGATGGTGACCGACGGTGCGGCAAAACGCTGAGCATGTTTTGTGTAATCAAGTGCTCCCAGCGTACGACCATGCGCGTTGTGAAAGATCAGCCCCCGCGTCTCGATACCCCGCTCAAGCGCGGCTTCGGCCAGACCCAGGCCGCGCAACGCATTCATGCCGTTGGGCGCCAGCGTCAGGAAAATGCCCTCGTTCCGTAACTGCTCTTCGCTTCTTTTTTCAATGACGGTGGGCGAAAAACCTTTCCGGGCGAGTGCCAGGGCCAGACCCAGTCCGGCAAAACCCGCCCCAACGATACCGATCCTGGTTTTCATTCTTGCCTCATCGACCATGGTCGAGACATAATGCGACAGCTTAAATATTAGATAATATGATAGTTAGATGATCGAACTAAATAAGTCAAGCACTGCGAAACCCGAGCTCATTGAGAAACTTGGCGCCCTGATCATGCGCTGGCAGGAAGCAAGCCAGCGTTATGACGAAACGGTAGGCGATATTTTCCAGCTCGGCCCCGCCGAGCGGCTGTGCCTGAGCTTTCTCACCAGCGGCCCCCAGACAGCGAGCGCGATTGCCCGGGCAACTCGGCTCACCCCGGCTGCGGTAACGGCTCTGGTGGACCGGCTCGAAGCCCGCAACTATGTTCGTCGACGACCTGATCCACGCGACCGGCGCAAGGTGCTGGTAGAGGCGTCCGCAGCGACCGAAGCGCTGATCCATGAGGTCTATCTGCCATTGGCCAAGGCCGGCGCCGCCGCCTTTGACAAGCGCAGTGCCGAAGAACTGCAGATCGTGGCCGAAGTACTGGAACAGACCATCGCCATCCAGAATGAGATGACCGAAAAACTGCTCGTTCGACCGGAGAAATGAACGTGCCAGAAGCAATCGCCCTTCGGTCTACGAGACGAATGACGACTGGCCGTAATTGCCTTGTCACCGACACCCACGGGTATTCAGCGCGAATAACCGGCAAACCGCGGGTCAAAAATTTGCGATAGGTGCAGCAAAAACCCTCAACCGTTCCGCCAGGCCCGCGCATTGTCTATGGCACGTGCGAAGCGTTGATGGTCTGTGGTGTCAACCGATCCGTCCGGTGCAAATATCTCGGCATCGTTTCGCATCGCGGTTACATCAATACCGCACAGTTCCGCCAGCCCCAGCGCCGTCAACTCTCGCATGGCGGGCACGCGAATGGTTCGGCCACTGGCAGCCGCGAGGAAACGGGCGAAATAGCGGCTATTCGACAAACCGCCGTCGATGGAAATCGTATCGCTGACAGGAACGGCAGCCGCCGCAGCCTCCATCAGACGGACCGTCAGCAGTGCAATGCCTTCCAGCATGGCGCGCACCATGTCGCTTCGTTCTGTGGCATGGTCCATGCCGATGAACAGCGGCACGGCCTGCCTGTCCCAATAGGGTGCGGCAAGGCCCGAAAGGGCGGGCACGAATGCAAGACCACGGCGAATGGCCGACGCCCCCTCGAAACCGTCAAGTTCGGCATTCTCCGCATAGAGACCGATCTTTCGCGCCCATTCAAGCACCGCACCGGCATCATAGACCCCGCCTTCGATGGCAAAGACGGTAGAGGCATCCTGCATTTGCCAGCCGACCGCCGGCAAGAGCCCTTCCGTCAGGGGACGCTCATTCCCCGCCACGGCCAGGAGAAAAGCACCAGTGCCGAAAGTTATCTTGCAATCGCCGTGCTTGCGGCAGCCATGCCCATAAAGCGCCGCCTGCTGGTCGACGATGGAAACGCGGACCGGCGTTCCGTCAATCGAACCGAAGCCGCCATCGACAGGGCTGATTGCAGGCAGGCAATCCCGCGGCACGCCGTGAAGCGCGCAGAGTTCCGGGCTCCAGTCTCCGGTATCCAGATCGAGCAATCCCGTGCGCGAGGCCGTTGCGAGGTCGGTGTGAAAACAGCCCGCCAGCCGGTCCAGAAAGAACGCATCGGTGGTGCCCAGCCGCAACCTTCCTGCGGCCCTTGCCCGGGCAACCGCCGGGTTGTGCTTGACCAACCACGACAGTTTGCTAGCCGAAAAATAAGGATCGAGCGGCAGCCCGCAAATTTCTTTCGAAAGATCAACAGCCGATTGCGGCAGGGCAGCCAAGGCCTCAGCTGTTCGGGCATCCTGCCAGACGATAACCGGTGAGAGCGCCTCGCCGCTTTCGGCGTCCCAGGCAAGACAGCTCTCACCCTGATTGGCGATGGCTATCGCATCCACCGGACCGGCGGCGGCCAGTACCGCGCGGATATTGCGCAGCAGTTCTTCCGGATCATGCTCGACCTGACCCGCGGCCGGATAAAACTGCGCGTGACGCAGGCTCGACGCGAGCTTCGCCGTACCACCATCGTCCACTAGGAGGCACCGGGTCGATGTTGTCCCCTGATCGATCGCCGCAATACGCATCAATCCGTCTCCAGAAAGTGAAAGGCAATCCGGCTCGCTTCCAAGGCGGCACCGGGAATGGGTACAAGCACGCGGCGTTCCGGCAGCCAAAGGCCAGTCCTGCTCCACACCTCCGCACCGTCGAGATGAAGAGAAAGCCGGCCTCTGACACGTCTCGCAAAACGCAGCTGAAAATCGCAAAAGGCCGGACGATCAAGCCCGCCCGGCCGCAACATGGCGGGAACCGCCAGCTTGAGCGGATCGGCGAAGGTGACAGGCACCGCACGGGTGTTGCAGGGTTCACGGGCAAGATCATCAGCCACCGCAGCACCAACCCGACGGCCTTCGCGAAACGACCATCCACCCGTTTCCACCGCCCGCAATATATTCCCGCCGGCAAAGAAAACCGGATTGGGCATCCGTCCGTCCTGATCGATCATCGCCCCGGCGCTGCCTGCCGCCACATCGAGCGGGGATGCGTCGAGAAGCGCTGCCTCCGGCGTGAACCGCCCGGTCAGAAGGACACCATCGCACTTGACCGTCAGGAGGCGGCCGTCCGCCAGCCGGATATCCGCCTCCTCGACACGGCCTCGCCCGCGAATATCCGCAAGCGTCGCACGGCAATGAAAGGGCACGCCGAACAACCGGGGAAACCATTGAAAAGCGGACCACGCCAGCGGTTCCGGCTCAGGCTCGATCATCGCCACCGGCCGCGCATGATGCGTCAGGCACGTGAGAAGTGCCGAGAACGAAACTAGTTCCGAACCAATGATCAACGGTCGTCTGAAGGGCATGATGCCATGAAAGGCGACAAAGGACTGCAACGTACCGGTGGTGATCACGCCCACCGGCCGATCGCCAGGCAAAAGCCGCGCCGAACGCGGTTTTTCCCGCGCGCCGGTGGCCAGAACGATGCGTCTGGCGCTCAATGTCTCGACACCGCGCGCCGATGCCACCAGCACCGCACCATCCTGTGTGAGTTCCACGACCGAATGGCCGAGGCGGATATCCACCCCGGCATCCAGCACTTCCCGCTGCAGGCGTTTCGCATAGGCCGGGCCGAAATAGATGCGACCGAATTCGCGCATACCGAAAGGCGAGTGCGAGCAATGCCGGGGCGCGCCACCAATGGCCTGCTCCCGGTCGAGGATCACCACGCGGGCAATGCCGCGCGCCTTCAGTTCCAGTGCCGCGGCCACGCCCGCCGGACCGCCGCCGATTACGATCACATCAGCATCCGGAGTTCTTTCTCCCATTTGCTGAAAAGGCTTTGAACCGTTCATCGGTCGTCTCCCCCATTGACCGCAAGCGGTACAGCCAGACGCCCACCCGTCATCGCGGCCAGCCGGGCGTTGCAGTAAAAACCCTGGCAGCGCCCCATCCCGGCGCGGGTGCGCCGCCGTAATCCGCCGAAATCGCCCGGTGGCACCGCACTGGAAAATGTCTCCTCTATTTCGCGCCGGGTGACGAGTTCGCAATGGCAGACGATTTCGCCGTGATCGACACGCTGCCAGTCCCGCTCGCTGGTTTCGGTGAGGTTGGGCACTGTCACTTCTGGCACTGATGGAGGCGGGACAAAAGGGCTGGCGAAACCCTCGTAAAGCGCCAGCGCATGTTGCGCCAGACCAAGCGCAGCGCTGAGACCGGTAGAGCGGATACCGCCGAGCGTGATCGCCCGCCGGTCCGGACGCGCAGAAATCCGGTAGTGCTTCTTTTCAGACGCCGGACGCAGGCCGGCATAAGCGGCGGTCACGGAAACGGCTGCCAATGCGGGAACGATTTCCGCTCCCCGCTTCAGCAACGCCTCCAGCGTCGCCGTCTCCACGGTCGCACGTTCGCGATCATCCTGCTCTTCCGCCGTCGGCCCGACGAGAACATTGCCAAAGGCGGTCGGGCACACCACGATACCCTTGGTGATTTCGGTGGGAACGGGCAGGACGATGCGCGGCACATGCCGGCGGGCCGCCTTGTCCAGCACGACGAACTGCCCCTTGCGGGGCTTGATCCTGAATTCAGGCGCAAGACCCAGGCGCGCATCGACGATATCGCCGAACAAGCCGGCGGCATTGACGACACTCGCTGCAAGGATCGGACCCGCCGCCGTCTCGATGTGCCATGTACCATCAAACGCACCGGACAGGACCTCGGCATTGCGCACCAGCTGCGCCCCAAGCGCCACCGCCTGCGTGAGATAACCGAGCGGAGCGGACCACGGATCGATGATGTGTTCTCCTGGCACCTCGAGCGCGGCCGCCAGATGGCCGGACAGGCCCGGCATGGCTTCCCGCGCCCGCCCGGCGGTAAGGAGATCAAGCTCGGCAATACCGTTGCGCCTCCCCTGATCGGCGATAGCCTCCAGCCTTTCAGCTTCGTCCGCATTCCAGGCGCAGACCAGCGCACCGGTTTCGACAAGGCTGAGACCCATCTGTCCATGGATCGACAGGTATTCCGCCCGACCTGCCTTCACCAGTTCCAGCTCCAGACTGCCTTCCGGGGCATCGAAACCGGTATGGAGAATGGCGCTGTTGGCCTTGGAGGCCCCGGAAAGGATGTCTGAGCCTTTTTCGATGACCACCACCTTCGCCCCGGCCAGTGCGAAACGGCGGGCGACTGCGCAACCGACCACCCCTGCGCCAATGATGGCGACGTCGAATTGCGTGGCGCGGCTCATATCAGATGTCTGGGCCATAACGGCGTCCCTTTGCCTTGGTGGTTCGAAAGCGAAATCGTGGGCGCAACGGGCTGAGCCGATGCACCTTGCAGGTTTACGAACGGAAGTGAAATTCGCCTGGTTCTATCCAGACAAAGCCGTGACAGGCTCCTCGAACTCAATCAGTACCACCCCACTCGTCTCTTGCTGGCACATGGCGCGGATCAGGATCATGATCTTGCCGGCCGCTTCGACGGGCGACACGCCACCATCGCGAATGTTGGAGATGCAGTTGCGTCGGGAATCGGGCAATCCGGTCTTCGGCCCGAATGTCACATAGGCCCCCAGACTGTCGGCGGCCGAAAGGCCGGGACGCTCGCCGATCAGGATCACCGCCACCTTTGCGCCGAGTGCGGCGCCCACATCGTCACCGAGAGCCACCCGCGCCTGCGTCGCAAGCGTGATCGGTGCAACCGTCAACCCTTCGCTTGCCAGCGCCTGCAGCAAAGCTGTCGCCACCGGCACGGCATTCATCTCCACAGCCGTTGCCGAAAGGCCGTCGGCAATTACCAATGCGACATCGGCTCCCTTGCCCTTCCCCTCAAGCGCGCGCGCCCCTTCGTCGGAAAGGGCGCGGCCGAGATCGGGTCGACGCAGATAATCCGCACGATCCGGCGCGCGGCTTGCCACATGCACGACATCGGCACCCAGGGCACGCAAATCGCGTCCCACCCCGTCGATATCCAGCGGACGCCACACGGCCTGACGCGCTTGCGCGTGATCCAGCAGAAATGTCTGTACCGCGCGTGTCGGCGGACTTGCCCCGGTGCGGCCAAGCGCCACCCGCGCATCCGTCATGGCCCGCAGGGCCTTGAGGCGCTCCGGCGGACCGGAAACGAGGGAGGATCGGCGATCGCGCATCAGGCGGCTTCCCTTGCCAGAAAATCAAGTTCACAAAGCGCGCGGTTCATCAGCGCCGGGTTCTCGATCATGCGGCCACCGGCATCCGTCAGGCCCACCTTCTCCAGCCAAGCCGCAAATTCCGGCGCAGGCCGGCGTTTCAGCGTTTCGCGGGCATAGATGGAATCATGGTGGGAAAGCGTCTGGTAATTCAACATCACATCGTCCGAACCGGGCACGGTAATGACGAAATTGACATTGGCCGCACACAGCATGGTCAACAGCATGTCCATGTCTTCCTGATCGGCATCGGCATGGTTGGTATAACAGACATCAACGCCCATCGGCAGGCCGAGCAGCTTGCCACAGAAATGATCCTCAAGGCCGGCACGGATGATCTGCTTGCCATTGTAGAGATATTCCGGGCCGATGAAGCCAACGACGGTATTGACCAGAAGCGGCGAGAATTCCCGCGCCACGGCATAGGCGCGTGCCTCCATGGTCTGCTGATCGACGCCGAAATGGGCATCCGCCGACAGGGCAGCCCCCTGCCCCGTCTCGAAATACATGAGATTGCTGCCGATCGTTCCGCGCTTCAGCGACAGACCGGCCTCATGCGCTTCCCGCAGAACGGCAAGATTAACGCCGAAACCGGCATTGGCCTTCTCGGAGCCGGCAATCGACTGGAACACCAGATCGACGGGCGCGGCCCGCTCCATCGCTCGGATTGCCGTCGTCACATGGCCGAGGCAGCAGGTCTGGGTGGGAATGTCGAGCCATTGCCGCAGATCGTCGAGCAATTGCACGACGCGGATATAGTCCGATAGCGCACTTGTCGCCGGGTTGACACCAATCACCGCGTCGCCGCTGCCGAGCAGCAATCCGTCAACGGCAGAGATGGCGATGCCGAGAGAATCGTCGGTGGGATGGTTCGGCTGGTTGCGGGTGGACAAGCGGCCGGAAAGACCAATCGTGTTGCGAAACCGGCTGACGACTTCCCTTTTGGCCGATACCGTCACCAGATCCTGCAACCGCATGATCTTGGAAACCGCCGCCACCATTTCCGGTGTCAGACCCCATGTTACCGCCTCCAGTTCCGCCTGCCCGGTCCCGGGATTGAGCAGCCACTCGCGAAACTCGCCAACCGTCAGGGACGCGACCGGCGCGAAGGCCCGCGCGTCGTGCTGACGGGCGATAAGTGCCGAAACCTCATCCTCGTCAGAGGCGATCAGCTCCTGCGCAACGAAGGTGGAAAGCGGCAGGTCGGCCAGCGCCATCTGCGCCGCCAGCCGTTCCACCGGCCCCTCCGCCGAGAGCCCGGCGAGCTGGTCGCCCGACCTTTCCGGGGTTGCCTTCGCCATCAGCGTCTTCAAATCGTCGAAACGATAGGTCGTACCGGCGGCGATCTGTCGATATGCCATTCTGACGGCCCCTACTTTACGAAGGTCTTCGTAAGGCCCGCCGTACGATCCACGATCAGGACGACGGCAAGTGTCAGCACGATCAGAAGAACGGAAATGGCGGCAACGAGCGGATCAGCCTGGGTTTCAACATGCTGATACATGGCGACAGGAAGCGTTGTGATGCGCGGACCGGTGAGGAACAGTGAAATCACGGCTTCATCGAACGACACGAGAAAGGAAAGCGCCGCCGTGGCAACAACGCCCGGCGCAATCATCGGCATGGTGATGCGGCGGAAGACAGTGAGCGGCGATGCTCCCAGCGTGGAGGCGGCCTCTTCGAAGATCAGAGGAAGGCCGGCAAGCGAGGTGGTGAGCACCCGCAGGGCATAGGGAAGCACGATGATGAGATGCGCAACCACCAACCCGGTGAAGGTACCGAGCAGACCCGCGCCGGCGAAGACGATCAGGATCGCAAGACCAAGAACGATGGTCGGCAAAAGCAGCGGCGCGGTGAAGAAGGCCAGCAAAGCATCCGCGCCGATCACCCGCATGCGGACAATCGCATAAGAGGCAGGCAGCGCGATCAGCATGGACAGCACGGTGACGATGACGGCGAGGACCGTACTGGTGCCGAGCGCACCGATCATCTTGGAATTATGCATGAGATCGACATACCAGCGCAGGCTCCAGCCCGAGGGCGGGAAGGTCATGTAGCTGTCGGCCGAAAACGAGATCGGCACGACGAGCACGACAGGCGCAAGCAGGAAGAGGAACATGACAAAGGCGGCAATTTTCAGCGCCAGCGGTGCGGAGCGTTCTTCCATCTTCGATCTCCTTTAAAGAACGGCCCGCAGAAGCCGGGAATAGAGAACCAGGGCAGCACCGAAAATCACAAGGATGATCATCGAAAGCGTGGCGGCGAGTGGCCAGTTGAGCGTCACGATGGCCTGGTCGTAGATTTCCGTCGCCAGAAGGAAGACCCGGCCGCCGCCGAGCAGCTTGGGCGTGATGAAGGAGCTGACGGCCAGAACGAAGGAGAGCAGGCAACCAAGCGCGACGCCGGGCATGGTGAGCGGCACGATGATCCGCCAGAACACTCTCCAGGGCGACGCGCCGAGCGTTTCCGCAGCTTCCTCGACACGTGGATCGAGCCTGCCGAAACCGGCCAGAAGAGCGAGAATCATATAGGGCATCAGGATTTCGGTGAGGCCGATGACGACGCCGATCTTGTTGAACAAGAGACGCACGCCGCCTTGCGCACCCAGCGCGAAGAGAATGTTGTTGATGAGGCCGTCATCGGCAAGGATGGCGATCCAGCCATAGGTGCGCACCACAGCCGAGGTCAGCAGCGGCGAAATGACGAGCACCAGCAGCAGCGTCTTCCAGCGGCCCTGCGCACGGTGAAGGTAAAGGGCGATGGGATAGGAGGCGACGAGCGTCAGAACGGTGATCAGAAGGCTCGTGAGGATGCTCTGGCCGATCAGTTCGATATAAAAACCGTCGGTGAGAGTGGACGACCAGTTTTCCAGCGTGTGAGCTTCCCCAAGGCCACCTCCGCCCAGGCTTTCGCGGAAGGAAAGCAGCAGCAGGTTGAAGACAGGCAGCACGAAGGCCAGGCCGTTGACCGCGATGATCGGCCCGAGAAGCAGGGTGGCGAGAAACACCATGGAGGAGGTACGGCTGCCGGGAGCCGTGATCATAACCGACGCCGTCATTGGTTTGCTCCGAAGACCAGCGTGTCCTCGACGCGCCAGACGAGGCTGACAGCGCTGCCCGCCGCCACCGGCGTTTCACCGCCGGAGGTCGCGCGTTCGACCGACAAAGTCTGTCCGCCCGCGACGATCTCGTATTGGAGAATGTCCCCCGCATAATAGACATCCCGGACCTCGCCGGCGATGCGGTTGACCGGTGCTCCGTCAAAATCAGGCGCGGCGTCACCGGCGACCGTCATGGCCATGCGATGCGGCCGAACCATAAGATCGATCTTGCCGTTATGCGAACCGGGCGCACGCAATACCGCATCGCCGACCGTGATGCGGTCGCCCGCCGCGTCGCCGACCAGCCTGTTGGTGCGGCCGACGAAGGAAGCGACGAAGGCAGTCGCCGGGCGTTCGTAGAGATCATGCGGCGTGCCGAGCTGTTCCAGCCGCCCGCCGTTGAGGACGGCAACCTTGTCGCACATGCTGAGCGCCTCGACCTGATCATGCGTGACGAAGATGGACGTAATGCCGAGCTGTTTCTGGATACGGCGGATTTCGGCGCGCATCTCGTCACGCAGCTTGGCGTCGAGATTGGAAAGGGGCTCATCAAACAAAAGGATGGAAGGCTGGATAACGAGGGCACGCGCCAGCGCGACCCGCTGCTGCTGGCCACCGGAAAGCTGGGCGGGGCGGCGGTCCTCGCGCCCTTCCAGCCGCACCATGGCAATGGCTTCACGGGCGCGGCGTTCCGCTTCGGCAGCCGGCACCTTGCGCATTTCAAGACCGAACATGACGTTCTTGAGCACCGTCATATGCGGGAAAAGCGCATAGCTCTGGAAAACCAGACCGATATCACGCTTGTAGGGCGCAAGCTGCGTCACGTCCTTGCCACCAATCAGGATCGAGCCTGACGTCACGGGAGCAAGGCCGGCAATCATGCGCAACGACGTCGACTTGCCGCAACCCGAAGGACCAAGGAAAGCAACCAGCTCGCCCTTGGGAATCTCGAGATTGAGATTATCCACGGCGACCATGGTCTCGTAGCGCTTGGTCAGTGAACGAATCGAGAGGAATCCTGGCTGCATGGTGTCTGAAGTTCCCATTCTGGCTTTTTGCCTTTCTCCAGGACATATCCGGCCCATGAGCGCGAAAATGGCCTGTCTCTTGATCTGTGCAGTCGCAGCAGAAATTCAGCTGTACTGTTTCGCGGCGTTTCCCGTTTCGCAGACCTGCAAAGTCACGGGAAACGCATGTCCGTGTTCCTCACCCCTCCGCCGACCCCAGTGTCGACAGAGGGAATGAACCGTTTCGTATGTTTCCGCAGCCATGATGGATGATGCGGAAGACCTGCCATTCTACGCTTGGCGCGCGCCTCAGCGGCTGAGCGGAATGACCTTGCGACGCCAGTCCTGCGTGACCTGGTCACGGACCTTCGAGAGGCCGATCCAGTCAACCGGGATAACCTTGTCCATCGCCTTGACGACGGTACGGTCGCTGACATCGTCGGCGACAGTGGCCTTGGCATTGGTCGGCGCATAATACATGGCGGCGGTAAAGGCAGCCTGGGCTTCAGGGCTCAGCGCATAGTCAACGAATTTGCGCGCCGCCTCGGACGACGGTCCGCCCTTGACGAGATTAAGCGTATTGATCTGGAGGATCGTGCCTTCCTTGGGAAGAACGACCTTCATCTTGCCGTTGGAGCCATCGGCATTCACCTGGCTGCGGGCATTCCAGCCCACGCCCAGCGAAACCTGGCCATTGACGACATTCGGGTAGACTTCCGGCTTCGGCTCCCAGGTCTGAACATTCGGCGCAACTTCAGCCATGGCATTGATGCCGGCGTCGATATTCTTGATGAAGTCTGTGCCGCCATTCATGTGGTCCATGATGATGGTCGTGCCGATACCGACGATATCAGGGGCGCTCAGCATCGCGACTTTACCCTTGAGGGCGCTGTCCTTCAGGGCATTCCAGCTGTCCGGAGCCGTCTTGATCGCATCGGTGTTGTAGATGAGGACAAGGTTATCGAAGGTCACGCCGACGCCGGCCACGCCTTCGAAGCGGGCATTGGGATAGAGGTCGGCGACATTCCTGGTCACGCTTTCATCGATCTTGTCGAACAGGCCTTCGTCCGTACCGGTCTTGGCGACGGAAACATCCATCAGCGCGATATCGGCCTGCGGCGCAGCCTTCTGGGCGCGCAGCGAGCCGAGCATCGCGGCAGAACCCTGCTGCGGGAAATAGTCGACCTTGATATCAGGGTTGGCGGCCATGAAAGGCTCGATGACGGCCTTGGTATAACGCTCCTGGAAAAGGCCGCTATAGCCGAGGAATGTCACGGTCTGTTCGGCGTGCGCCGGAAGGGCAGCCGCGCCAAGCATGAGAATCCCGCTCAGAAGTATCGATTTCTTCATTGTCCTGTTCTCCTCTATTGTTATTGGGAGTGGCGGACTGATCCGCCACCCGTAAGATTGTGTCAGGCGCTCAGCTTGGCCTGGACGAATTTATTCGCGCCGGAAATGTCCGGCAGCTTCTCGCCGTTGCGCAGGCGCTCCAGAAGCACGATCTCGGCCTCCTGCATGCTGATGGCGCGTTCCGCCATGGCGCGGGCCTGGCTCGGATGAAGGGCAACAACACCGCTTTCATCGCACAGGATCGCATCGCCCGGATTGATCATCTGGCCGCCAACACTGATCGGAACGTTGATCGCGCCTTCCAGGCCAAGGATCTTGGTAGTGATCGGCGACGGGCCACGGCACCACATGGGCATGTCGACCTTGGTGAACTCCGAGAAATCGGTCGCCGGGCCATCGACGACACCGGCTTTCACACCGGCCATCTTCATGGTGTTGGTGATGACACCGCCCCAGCAGGCGTGGCGGGTATCACCGCAGCGGTCGATGAGGACGATATCGCCCGGGCGCACGAGTTGCGTCAGGTAGTGGAGCATGGTCGAATCCGCGTTCGGGATGCGCAGTGTGACGGCGGTGCCGGCCACCCGCTTGCCCGGCAGGACCGCGCGGATTTCAGGGTCGACGAAGCCGGAGTGAAGCACATGGCCGATCGTTGCGACTTCAACCTTTTCAAGAAGCTCGATGATATCGGCGCCGATCTGTTCCGGCATGGGATTGACGGTAAACATAAGTCTTTCTCCGATCAGAGAACGTGGTGGTTTGCCACCGGCACGTTGGCGCGCACCTTGGCCGAATAATCAAAATCGAGGGCGGCGCCGGCGGTCCCGACAGTGTCCGAGCATTGGGCGACGATGTGGCCCCACGGATCGATGACCATGGAATGTCCCCAGCAGGCCTTCTTGCCGCCGGCATGGGTGCCGATCTGACCGACAGCGAGGAAATAGGTCTGGGTTTCGACAGCGCGGGCACGCGCCAGCACTTCCCAGTGATCCTTGCCTGTCATGAGTGTGAAGGCAGCCGGCAGAACGATGACATCTGCCCCCTTGTCGCGCAGGGCGCGGAAGAGTTCCGGGAAGCGGATATCATAGCAGATGCCGCAACCGACTGTCCTGTCGCCAACCTTGTAGGTCACGACGTCTTCGCCGCGGGCGACCGAATCGGATTCGCGGTAGCTGATGCCGTTCGGGGTATCGACGTCGAACAGGTGAATCTTGCGATAACGGGCGATCTGCTTGCCATTAGGACCGAAAACGAGCGTCGAATTGTAGAAGCGGTTACCTTCCTTTTCGACGATGGAGCCGGCGTGCAGCGTAATTGCGTGCTTTCTGGCTAGCCCCGAAAGCAACGTATAGATTTCGCCACCGGGGAATTCCTCCCCGCTTTCATGCATCTCCTGGGGATTATCTCCAAGAAATGCAAAGTATTCTGGAAGAACAACAAGGTCCGGATTATCCGCCTTGACCGCCTTCTCTATAAGTTCAGCAGCAACCTTCAGGTTTTCTGCCTTGTCGTTCTGGGTATTCATTTGAACAAGTGAGACTTTCACGTTGCTCTCCTCTCATGTTGCGAGGAGAATTAAGAACGGGAACGGTTTTCATGACAAACGGAAAAACTCTATCGGAACCCATAAGGTAAGCTTATAGATTAATCATTTTGCGCTGCAGCACAAATTTTAGGCCGCAGCGGTCATCCATTGCGTGGTCGTCTCACTGACGATTTCCGCCGCCATGTCGGCTATGGCCCGGGCGAGTGCGTTGTCACCCTGCTCCTGATAAACGGTATGGAAAGTCAGCGGCGGTACCGACGGAACGATGTCGAGAATGCGCGCCACGCCTGACTTGATAATGTCGTCCACCAGCACGCGCGGCAAGGCGCCTACGCCGACGGCGGCGGCCACGAGGCGGGTCATGATCGACAGCGAATTGGAGTTGTAGATGCGGCTGTCGGAGAGCCCGTGAGCATCGAGCAACGCGCGCAGCGCCTGATGCGGCTGCGAGCCGGTCGAGAAGGTAAGCAACGGAAAATGCGCGATATCTTCGAGCGTGACGCCCGTTTCCGGCAACGGCAAATCCACCGCGCCCACCCAGCAGGACTCGAACGTGCAGAGCGGCGAATTATAGATGTTCGCGGCCATGACAGGCCCCATGATGAAACCGACGTCGACTTCGCCATTTTGAATGCGCTGGGATAGTTTCAGACTGGTATCGATGGTCAGATCCAGGCTGACACCGGGATATTGTTCGTTCATGCGGCGAATGAGAAGCGGCAACCAGGCATAGACGATCGTATCCGCCGCGCCGATGCGTACCGTGCCTCTCAGCGCCTCGCGGCTGCTCACGATCTGCCGGAACTCACCGGTCAGGTTGACGATCTTTTCGGCATGCTGCAGTGCCAGACGACCGGCGGGCGTCAGGTTGACGCAGCGCACATCACGGGTGAACAGCACCACGCCAAGCTCCCTCTCCAGAGCGGCGATCCGGTTGGACACCGATGCCTGGGTGGTATGCAGACGTTCCGCCGCCGCCGAAAAGCTGTTCAGTCGTGCAGCCCAGAGGAAAGTTTCGAGAAATCGCGTATTCATGAGGTAAAATCTTCTCGCATGGCTCCGCGATCCAGCACTGCGTCTCTGGCTTCGTCTTGCCCTTGGCCTTTGTGGTTCAAACGTGAGTATGTCCGATGCACACGCTTATAAGCAAGGGATCAACCCTACCGATCGGCACCCTCCAGGCGTGGCATCATTGCTTTGGAAACCTCGCTCGGCACGGACAGGCCGGTCCGGAGTAACCGCATGAGGGGAAGATGTGTTTTCGAAAATCAGCCGGTAACGACGACTGTTGCGGACATGTCCTGCTGCGGCCAGCGCTGCAGCGCTTCTCGTCCGGCCTCGGTCAAGCCATAGATTCCTCTGTCGAGCCGTTCAAACCAGCCATAAACATTCGCAAGCAAAATCTTCCCGGCATCCGGCACAGCGGGTTTGATTTGACGAACGCGCAGCGGCCCTGATGCCAGCGCCAAAGCGCAGCCCAGTGCCTGTTGGCGATATGCGGTCATGATCGGCGCGCGTGTACTCCCGCCTACAGCCGGATCGCCCCGGCGCCGCTGGTGTTCACGCATCAACCGCGAGCGCCGTTTCGGATTGGTTCGCGGCATCGGCGATATGGAACTGACGATAATGCTGACATCGCCGGCATCGGAAATGCCAAGCATACCGATTCCGAGCCTGCGGCAGAGATCGCGATAGCGCCTGTCAGCCTCACGGCCTTTGCCTTTGGCTGACACTCGGGCCGCAATCCAGACCTCCTCCGCAATGGCCGCGCGATCGACAGCCTGCAAAATGAGTTCCAGATTAAAGCTCAGCTTCAGCTCGCAGATCACGACCACGGGCGGATCAGTGTCACTCAGACCAACCAGATCGCAGCCACCAACTTCGCCTTTGACAGTGTAACCCGCCTCCTCAAGGAAGCCTTTGACGGGCAGATAAAGCGATGTTTCCATGTGCCTGCGGGTTCAAGTGAATCTGCACCCTGAATACATCGATCTCCGTGCGCAGGACAACCACCATGGCCGCCTGCGGCTACAAGTTATTGCCCATTGCCATGTTTCGGGCAGCCGCTCCGTTGAAACGCACGTTACGTCCACGGCAATGTGCAGGCATTGATCGGCGGCACATCTGCCTGCGGATGAGAAAGAGTTGCGATTCCCCGGCAACCCGCCACAACAATGCTTCAAATCGCGCTTCTCATCCGCCTTACCCCTGCCGCAGGAATGGAACGACCGTGCGCATTCTACTTGTTGAAGACGACAGCATTCTCGGCTCATCCCTGAAGAAGGCACTGGAAAAACACGCCTATGGCGTTGACTGGATGCGCGACGGCCAGTCCGGTCTCGAAGCGGCGGAACATTCGGATTTTGCAGCCGTCGTCCTCGACATCAACCTGCCGCTGCTCGGCGGCATCGAGGTTCTGAAGGGCGTGAGGCGCAAGGGCAATACGGTTCCCATCCTGCTCTTGACGGCGCTCGACAACGTCCGGCGCAAGGTCGAGGGTTTCGACGAGGGAGCGGACGACTATCTGGTCAAACCTTTTGATCTCGATGAATTGCTTGCCCGCCTGCGCGCGCTGATCCGACGTCGCGACGGACGGACCGAAAGCCTGCTGCGATGTGGCGATGTCGAGTTGGATCCGTCGGCAATGGTGGCCCGCAAAGGCAATGTACAGGTGCATACGACGGCAAAGGAATTCCACCTCCTCAGGCTCCTGATGGAGCGCAGCGGTCGCTACGTCACGAAGAACGACATCGAATACGCACTCTACGATGCCTATAGCAACGTCGAAAGCAATGCCATCGAAGTGACGATCTACAATCTCCGCAAGAAGCTCGGCACCGAATTCATCAAGTCGTTCCGCGGCATCGGCTACATGATCGAACGATGAGCCCCTCCACCCTCACACGCAAGCTCTTCCTGCGGATCGCGCCTGTCGTGGTGGTGACGATCCTGATAATCGGCGCCTTTGCGTTTCACAGTGCCACGCGCGAGATCAACAATATCTACGATGCGCAGCTCATCAACGATGCGAACGTCTTGTGGAGGCTGCTGCACAAACGGCTGCAGCATTCACCCGAACCTACGCCGCAACAGGTGGACGACATCGACTTCAGCATGGACAATCAGCTCGCTTTCAACGAGGACGCAGACGACTATGCCGACGCGCAGATGTTCCGAGCCTGGGTGAACGGCAAGATCATGTTCTACTCCAGCACGGCCTTTCCTTCCGACGTGCCCTACCAGAAAGCGGGCTTCACCGACCTTTCCTACCGTGGAGAGAAATGGCGGGTCTATTCGTTGCCGATCCCGGCTTCAGGCATCGTCATGGAAGTCGGAGAAAAAATGTCCCTGCGCGAGACGCTGGTTGCCAACATCCTGCTGAACCTGTCCTTTCCTCTGCTCGTGCTGGTGCCGGTCATCGGCTTGCTGATCTGGCTCGGCATCCATAACGGCCTGCGGACCATTCGCGGGCTGGTGAACCAGATCCGCACCCGTTCGCCGGACGATCTGTCAGCCATTGCCGTTAAGGAGTTGCCGAGGGACCTCGTGCCCCTCGGCCGTTCGATCAACCAGCTTCTCGAAAAGCTCGGCCGGTCCCTGACGCTTGAGCGACGGTTTTCCGATCTGGCGGCGCATCAGCTGCGCACGCCGCAGGCGAGCGTCAAGCTGCTGCTGCAGATGCTGGCAAGCACCGATGACCAGCAGGAGCAGAAAGCGATCATCTCGGATCTGGTGACCAGCAACAACAGAGCCACGCATCTCATCGAACAGTTGCTGCGCCTTGCCAGGGTCAGCCATCATCCGCTCAACCCCATGCCGGTTCCGCTCTACCACATGATCGCATCGACCCTGGCGGATTTCGGCAATATCATCACCAGTCGCAATCTCGACATCTCGCTGACAGGCCCTGAATCGGCCGAGGTCAGGACAGATGAATCCTTGCTGCAGATGATGATCAGCAACCTCCTGGACAATGCCATCAAATACACGCCGGCCGGCGGCGTGATCGAGGTCACCCTGTCTTCGGAAGGCGAATTCTGGCTGATATCGATCAGCGACAACGGTCCCGGCATACCGCCCGAAGAGCGCGAGGCTGTCTTCAACCGCTTCTATCGCCTCGATACGCGCAACGCCGAAGGGGCGGGCCTCGGGCTTGCAATCGTTGCCGACACCGCAGACCGGCTCGCCGCTTCCGTAAGGCTTTCCACCCCTTCCTGGGGCCATGGCCTGCGCGCCGAGCTGCGACTGTCCCGGAACTGACGCGGCAACGACGGCTCCATCATTTTTCATCTTGGCATCATTTTCCCATCAGGCCTGCCTCATCAGCCGCCGGTAAATCCGGTCGCAAGGCAGACCGAAGGATTATTTGATGCGGGTATTTTCTGATTTCGATGGCACGATTTCCATTCAGGACGTGACGGATGTCGTGCTGTCCCGCTTTGCCGAACCTGAATGGGAAGACATCGAGCAACAGTGGAAAGCCGGCCTGATCGGATCGGCGGAGTGCATGCGCCGTCAGATCGCCCTCATCAAGGCAAGCCGCCGTGAGCTCGATGAAATTCTCGACACCGTGGCCATCGATCCGGGCTTCCTGACCTTTCGTGATTACTGCCGCGTCAACGGCCTGCCCCTGACCGTCGTCAGCGACGGCGTCGATTATTTTATCCGTCATGTTCTGAGGCGAAACGGCATTACCGACTTGCCTGTCGTCGCCAATCTTCTTCGCTACGGCACCGCCGATTGCCTTGAGGCCTATACCTTGGCACCAGCCCCGAACTCGACCGGATGTCTGTCCGGCTCGGGCGTGTGCAAATGCCGGATCGTCTCCGGCACGGAGCCGCAGGTTTATATCGGCGACGGGCGGAGCGATTTCTGCGTCGCCGGCAGAGCCGACCTCGTTTTCGCCAAGAGCAAGCTCGCCGACTATTGCCGCGACAACAACATCCCCTTCATCGCCTTTGATGACTTCACCGACCTGCTTTCCAAGATGAACGCCGTCATTCCCGGTATCGCCCGTCAAAGCCGAACGATGCCGCAATCGAAAATCGCCTGAACCGGAAGACCAAGAGGTCCCTCATGAATATTGTGAACGCTGTAACCTTTAACGAAAAAACGCCGCTCTCCAGCCCGACCGAAGCCGAGCTACGCCTGCTTGAAGAAACCTTCTGCTCGCATGGCGACACGGTTCATTATTCGACGGAGCCGAAATTCTTTGAAGAATGTGAGGGGTCCTATGTCTATGACAGCAAGGGAACACCGTTTCTCGATCTGCAGATGTGGTACTCCGCTGTCAACTTCGGCTATCGCAACGAGAGGCTGAATGCCGCCGTCCATCGCCAGCTGGACCGACTGCCGCAGGTCGCCTCGCAATATCTGCATCGCGAGAAGGTCGAGCTGGCAGCCATGATCGCGCAGGATGCCGAACGCAAGTTCGGCCACAAGGGACGCGTTCATTTCAATGTCGGCGGATCGCAGGCGATCGAGGATTCACTGAAGCTGGTGCGCAACTATACCGGCGGCAAAAGCCTGATGTTCGCCTTTGAGGGCGGCTATCATGGCCGCACGCTGGGCGCGTCGGCAATCACTTCCAGCTACCGTTATCGCCGCCGCTTCGGCCACTTCGGCGAAAGGGCCCAGTTCATCGAGTTTCCTTACCATTTCCGCGGCCCGAAGGGCATGACGAAGGAAGAATATGGCGAACATTGCGTGCGCAAATTCGCCCGCCTGTTCGAAAGCGAATATAACGGCGTCTGGGACCCGAAAGTCGGCAGTGCGGAATATGCCGCCTTCTATGTCGAACCGATCCAGGGCACCGGCGGTTACGTCATTCCGCCGATGAATTTCTTCTCCGGGCTCAAGAAGGTTCTGGACCAGCACGGCATCCTGCTCGTCGTCGATGAAATCCAGATGGGCGTCTATCGAACCGGCAAGATGTGGTCGATCGAACATTTCGGCGTCTCACCTGATGTTCTTGTCTTCGGCAAGGCGATCACCAACGGGCTCAATCCGCTTTCGGGCGTCTGGGCAAGAGAAGAAATGATCAATCCCACGGTCTTCCCGCCCGGCTCCACCCATTCCACCTTCGCCAGCAATCCGATGGGAACGGCCGTCGCGCTTGAGACGATGAAAATGCTGGAGGAAGAGGATTTCGGTGCCGCGATCATGGAAAAAGGCGCCTATTTCCTCGACGGCCTGAAGCAGCTCCAGAAGCGCCATGCGATTGTCGGCGATGTCGACGGGCTCGGATTGGCGCTGAGATGCGAAATCTGCAGGGAAGACGGCTTCACCCCCGACAAGGCAACGATGGACTGGCTCTGCGACGAGGGTATGAAAGGCGATCTCAGGGTCGGCGACAAGACCTATGGCCTCGTTCTCGATGTCGGCGGATACCATAAAAACGTCATCACGCTGGCCCCGAACCTCCTGATTACCCATGACGAGATCGACCTGGCGCTGACGCTGCTCGACCAGCTCTTCACACGCGCGGTCCGGAGGTAGGGTCGTGCAGCTTCTCCTCCTTCATCTCGACGATGCTTTGGAGTTGCAGCCGGACTTCGTGCGCGCCTGTACGCTTGCAGGCGCGTGCCACCATGTCGACAAGTCGAGCGGCAAGACAATCAGACTGTGGGGCAGGCAGAAGATGCTCGCCGAACTGGGGCGGGACATAGCCAGATCGCTGCCGCCGCGCAGCAAAGGACCGCAGCTTGCCTTCATTGGTTCGGGCGATTTCCACCATGTGACCGCCCTGCTGCTGGATGCCGCTCTCGAACGGTATCCGGTTTCCACCACGCTCGTCCATTTCGACAACCACCCCGACTGGGTGAATTTCGAAGGCGGCATGCATTGCGGCTCATGGATCAACAGCGCACTTTCAAATGCCAATGTCGCAAAGGTCGTGACCATTGGGGTCTGCAGCAGCGATCTGCGCAATCCCGAGCGCAAGGGCGCCAATCTGAGCTGGCTGCGACAAGGCAAGCTGGAACTCTATCCGTACGAACATCCGCCGAGCCGCGTGAAGGCCGATTATGGCAACGGCGCAAGCTACCGTCAGGACAGAGGCGCCTTGCACTGGAATTCCATCTCCGAGATCGGCGAGGACAATTTCATCGACCGGATACTCAGCCGCATCAGCACCGAAGCCGTCTATTTCACCATCGACAAAGACGTGCTCGCCGTCGATGACGCCGTGACCAACTGGGATCAGGGGCGCATGCGGCTGCCCTATCTGATGGCTCTGATCAGCGAAATCGGTAGCCGGCATCACGTCATCGGCGCTGATGTGATCGGCGATTATTCAGCGCCGCATTATGCTGGAGGCCTCACGACCCGCCTGCTCAAGCAGGCTGAAATATTCATCGACCAGCCACGCCTGCGGCAGGCGGCCGATGTGGTACGAAACATCAACAGCGCTGCAAATCACGCATTGCTGGAAGTTCTCGCGGAAACGATGGGATGACCGGCAGCCTTACCGTGCCCACGCTCGGCCTGATCCTCTTCTGCGTGCTGGCGGAAACGGCGCGCGAGGTCTGCTTCAAGCAGGCCGCCAGCGACGGCCCCATGCTGACGACGCTCGCCAAACCGCTGACCTGGCTCGGTATCGCCTTCTGGGCCATCGAACTTCTTGCCTGGACAAGCGTGCTTGCCAGCGTACCTCTCACCATCGCCTTTCCGCTGATGGCGCTGAGCTATGTGGTGACCGTCGGCGCCGGCGCCGTCATTTTCAGGGAAAATATCAACCTCCGTCACGCGACAGGCGTGTTTCTCGTTACCGCCGGCGTGGCCTGTGTCGGAGCAACCGGACTATGAAAATCTTTGCTCATACCAGATGGGATGCGGCACCCGTACTCGCCGCCGTCGCGCATCTCGTGTTCGACGTCTACCTGATCGCCGGCTTTCAGAGCAGGCCGCTCTGGGCGTCATTGATCCTGGGCTGCCTTTATGCCGTATCGATATCCTGGAACATCAACAGCATCTCGCATAATTTCATCCACACCCCCTATTTCAAGCCGCGCTGGATGAATTACGCCTTCAGTCTCATGGAATCGGTAGCGATCGGCTTTTCCCAAACCTATTATCACTGGGTGCACATGCGCCATCACTCCGGCAACAGCGACCGGCCGGACGAGAAGGGCGAAACGGTCGATCTGCTGTCGATCTATCGCCATGGCCGGAACGGCGAGCCGGAAAATGTCTGGTCCTACACGCTGAAGAGCTTCTTCCGCGACAGTCTCGGTGACATCCACAAGGCCATCGCCAAGCGGCATCCTTTCGACGCCGCATGGGGTCGTTTCGAACTTCTGGCGTTCCTCGGCCTGGTGGCGATTGCCCTTATCCATGACTGGAAAGCCGTGCTGTTCTTCCTGCCCTTCTATTATGCCGGCAATTGCCTGTCTTCGCTCAACGGCTATTACGAGCATCTTCATGGCGATCCGGACGAACCGATCGCCTGGGGCGTCAGCAGCCACAAGCCCTTCTACAACTGGCTCTGGTTTGGCAATGGCTATCACGCCGAGCATCATTACCGGCCGCGAACCCACTGGACGAAACTTTCGGCCCTGCACGAACAGATCAGGGACGCACAGGAGCGAGCCGGTACGCATGTGATCAGCACCTGTCATGCGCTCGGTTTCATAGCCCCGGAAAACCGGGACGCGGAGCTTCGGCATGAGGTCTGAGGAATTGAGTTTCTACCTTGAAGGCACAAATGGAAAAGGCGTGCTGCTGATACACGGCCTGACCGGAGCGCCGGCGGAGATGAAGCTCGTCGCCCGCCAGCTCAATCGCCGGGGCTACAGCGTCCATGCGCCGCTGCTGGCCGGTCATGGGCAGGATATCAGGACATTGCGCCGGACGCAGTGGAAAGACTGGCTGACAAGTGTGTTGCAGGCTTCCGAATTCCTTGCAGAACGAACGCAACACATGTTTGCGGCGGGCATCTGCGTTGGCGGCGAACTGTCACTGCTTGCGGCCCGGCAGCGGCCGGATCTGATCAAGGCTGTCGCCATTTATTCGCCCTGCTTCCATTATGATGGCTGGGATGTTCCCAGGCACTATACGTTGCTGTCATCGCATATCGGCTGGTTGTCCCGCATCCCCTTCCTCGACCGTCTCAACTTCAGGGAAAATGGGTCGCTCGGCATCAAGGACGAGCGGATGCGGCGCATGGTCGAGGGCATGGCCGGCGAGGGCATGCTCGAAAAATTCCCCGGCAAAGGCATCGTCGAAATGTACCGGCTCGGCAAGGCGCTTCGCGGAACCCTGCCGCAGATCCTGACACCGACACTGATCCTGCATGCGGAAGAAGACGATCTGAGCAACCCAAGACACGCCCTCTACATTTCCGAACATATTGGCGGACCGCATGAACTCAGGTGGATCAAGGACAGCTACCATATGATCCATCTCGATCGTCAGCATCGGCAGGTCGCGGGGTTCACGGCCGATTTTTTCGAGGCAAGCCATGCTGCAGTTCGCCCATAAGCAATCCTTGCCCGGGAATGCCAAGCCCGTCGCGCAGGTCTACGATACGATCCGCGCTATCGGCCGGGAGGCGTGGAACGCCTGCTTCCACGGCCATGTCGAGGATTATGATTGCCTGCTGGCGATAGAAGATGCCGGCATTGGCGACTTCGAGTGGCGTTACCTGACCGTCACGGAAAATGGAAAAATCAGCGCCGCCATACCGGCATTCCTGTGCCCCTATCCGCTGGATACCACGCTCGAAGACGGCGTGGCGCGCCGGTTGATACGCCGCATGAGACGCCATGTTTCGGGCTTTCTCGTTCTGCGGCTCGCCTGTCTTGGTTCACCCTGCACCGAAACCGGCGCGATCGGCTTTCATGCCGACGTACCGGAGGAACGCCGCGAGGTTCTGCTGGCCGAATTGCTCATCGCCTTCGAGGCGCTTGCGGTTCAAGAGGGCTGCGGACTGATGGGGATAAAAGATATCCCGGCGCCGGTTGCCGCCGAATTCGGCGTCCTGCTTTCAAAACACCGCTATGCCGCCATCGGCAGCCTGCCAACCGCATGGCTTGATATCGATTTCAAGACAATCGGCGACTACATGGCCCGACTGTCGGCAGGTACGCGAAAGGACATGCGGCGCAAACTGAAATCCCTCGATGCCGTCAGGGTGGAAATCAGAACCGATATAGGCGATCTGCTTTCCCGGGTGATGACGCTTTACCACGACACGCGCAATCGCAGCGAATGGCAGTTCGAGGAACTGACCCCAGCCTATTTCGAGGGCATCCTCACCCATATGGCGGGCCGCGCTTTTTGCTTCCTCTATTTCGTCGGCGATACGCTGCTTGCCGCCAATCTGATCGTTCATGACGAGCGGCTCGCAATCGACAAGTTCTTCTGCATGGATGCTGAGCAGGGACGGCCTTACAATCTCTACTTCCTCAGCTGGTTTACCAATCTGCGCTATTGCCTCGATCATGGCCTTTCCCGCTACCAGAGTGGTCAGGCCTATTATGAAAACAAGATTCGGCTTGGCAGCCGGCTGACGGCAAACACCATGTTCTTCCGCCACCGCAATCCGCTGCTGCAGGTATTGTTACAGCTGGTTTCGCCGTTCTTTTCGCAGGATGAGGAGAACTGATGACACCGATCCGCCTGACATGGCTTGCCGTACCCGTCCTCAACACATTGTTCCAGATCTTCACCAAGCTTGGCGCGGCGCAACTCGGCAATACCGGGGGAATGACATGGCTGGAGAATGCGTTGACCTCGCACTGGATTCTGGCGGCCATCGCCGTCGAGATCATCTGCTTCTTCATCTGGATGACGGTTCTCGCCGAACTCGACCTCAGCAAGGCCTTTCCGCTGTCCGGCATCAGCTACGTGCTGGTCATCGCCACAGGCTGGTTTGCCTTCGGCGAACCGATCGTCGGATTTCAAATCGTCGGCAGCGGTCTGATCCTCGCCGGCGTCTGGCTGATCGCCGGCGCCAGGCAAGCGTAGCGGCGCCACTCCCGTGACGCGCGACATGCCGCCAGCATGAAACGGAAGCGCAAAATTCAAAACCCGATCTGGAATGAGCGGTTGAGCGTGATACCGATGACGTTCTGATCGGCCGATCCAAGCCTTGAGGTAACGGGGCTGTCGGCGGCATCACCCATCAGGCGGCTATATTTGACGTAGGTTTGCACGCTCCAGGCAGGCGTCAGCATATAGGTGGCCGCCACAGTGAAACCGAGAGATTTGAGGCCGCCATTCGCCTCGAATGGCTCGACACGACCGATTCTGACGGCTTCCTCGGAGGAAACCCCGAAATTGTTGCGCATATAGGTGCCGTTCGCCAGAGACAGGCGCGGACCGGCGGACAGCAGCCAGCGATCACCGACCGGCTGGAACCAGTCGAGATAAAGATCGGCCAGCAGACCGTCTCCGCCCCATAGCGCCTGACGCGTTTCCGCGCGTACGCGCAGGCGATCCTCCAATGGCCAGTATTGTGTGAAGACGCCAGCGTCCAGGTTCCAATGCACCGAATGCAGACCCTGCAGCTCGGTATCATCGAATGCCGATCGTCCGCCTCTCACCCCGACGACCGGGCCTATGCCGACCCCGCCGATATCGAACAGTCCGTAGTCGATATTATCGTCCGGCGCGCTATATTCAGGCGCTTCGCCGAGCCGCCGAAAATCGAAAGACGGCAGGCCGCTGAAGGACCGGTGCTTCGACCCTTCATGGGAGGGACCATATTCGACGGACCCGCCAAGCGTTATGACCCACTGGCTATCGGAAGAGGCTGCATCCTGACCCAACGCGGAATGAGTTCCCAGCACTATTAACGGCAATGACAGCGCCGCCGCCTGGAAGAGTGCCATGCCAGATGAGGCCCTGTATGCCATGCACCGCGCCGCGAACATCAGCGACAGATCCTCCACTCGCGGCCAGCCGCTGCCGCAGTCCTTCCAAAACAGCTTCTTCTTCCATGCCCGTTGCCTAGGAACATGCCGGTAAATCCGGAGCACCGCACTTCTTCCTTTCAGCAGCCTGCGGTTTCTTCGATTGCTGCTCGCCCACCATCGGCTTTGGCTGGGGCGGGGCCTGCGGTCTGGGTTTCGGTTCCGCCTCTGGTTTCGGTGCGGGTGCATGAGCCGGCGCAGCCACATGTGGCTCCTTGGGCAGAGACGGCGGCGGAGCGGCCTCATGGAAGGGCGGCGGAACAACATGACCCTGATGACCGAGCCGAGGCTCGCCATTATCAGGAATACCGGACTTTGCCGGCCGCTTGTCATTCATTACCGGTGTGGCGGGCTTTGCTGCCGGGCCGTGCGCTTCAGGCGCCGGAGGAGCGACATCTGCCTTCAGTTTGGCATTCGGAACTGCCGCCGGCGCCGGCGTGCCGGTGACGTTGCCCTGGCCTTTCGCGGCAGACGAATTAACTTCGGGCTGCTTTGGTTGACCCTTTGCACCAGGAAGCACATGTGCACCGGGATTTGCGCCGTGAAGCGGCGGTTGCATAACCGCCGTCGGTTTCTGCGCCGTCTCGGGTTCTGTTTCGGGCGGCGGCGTTTTCTCTGCCGGCGCCGCTTGCTGCCTGTTTGCGGGCTGGCCGGTGGGTGGCAGCGGCTCGCCGTTCGCGCCGGGGAGCGCATGGGCCGCAACAGGTCCGGTCTGCATCTGTTGTGTCCGGGGCTGAACCGAATGGGGCGGCGCCGGCACCAGACCGGCTGCGGGTGTCGGCGTCCCGGTTTGGGTCGGAACCTGCTTTTGCACTGCCTCGGCCTTTTTCTGTACCGAGGGCGGCAAGGCAACGTGCAGCGCTGCCGCACCCGCTCCGGCAATGATGGCCGCGCCGGCGAGCTTTTCTCCCGTCGTCAATCCGGACGGCGTAGCCGGCACGGCCTCGTTCTCATGGATAACCGTGTTGTTGACGACAGAATTGTGGATGTTGTTGAAGATGATGTTGTTTTCGGGCGGCGCAACATCACGCGGGGGCTCCACCCATTGAGGAACCGGAACAAAGACCGGCTCCGGCAGCACGTAAAGATCGACTGGGGGTCTGGGCGGCGGGAGCGTCACGAAATCCGGCGGAGGCGGCGCCAGAAAAACGGGCGGCAGCGGCGCATAAATGAAATCCGCATCATCGAAATACACGACAGGCCGCCCGACATAGACGATTTCCGGCTGTGGCGGCGGCGGCACGTCATATGCGATCATCGAGAATGACGGCGGCGGCTCAAACGCTGCCTCGAAATGGTCGAGACGACGGCGGGCATCCCAGACGTGCGGGCCATGCGGATAACGCCTCAGATAGGACCAATAGGCCTCCGGCGTATCGACATTCCAGGTTTCGCGCCAGGTGATCGCTTCGCGGCGCACCGCAACAATCGCCCGCACCCGCCTTGCCATTGAACCGTTCGGATAGGCCACCAGGAAATCCTCGTATGCACGCATCGTGTCACGATCAAGCGCGGCGAAATAGGCATCCCGTTCGTCGAAGTCACCGATCGGCTTCGTCCGGACGGCCGCATCATCCCCGGCAACCTGAGCGGTGGGCGGATTGGGGCCAAGATCGAAAAACGTGAATGCATCCTTGAATTTGGAGGCATTCCAGGAAATCTGACTGCCTCTGGTCAGATCGCTGACGCGCAGCCGCGTCCGGTCGAACACATCGCCGAGCGGGAGCCCGCCCGTGCGGATCATTTCCGCCAGGGCATGGGCGTAGGAACCGTAAGGGCCAGCCTCCTGCGGAGCGACCGTGCCCGGCGCGGCATTAAAGGCAATCAGCTGATTGGCGTCCGGATCGACAAGCGCCAGACCACCGGCCAGCGGCTGACTGGACTGCACAAATGGATTGGCTCTTGCCGCATCGAGCACAACGATGCTGCCGCGATTGTCAAGACTGGCCAGCGATCTCGTGAAATCGGTTATCCGCAGGGCTTCGACGGGCACATCCGTGGCTTGCTTGATCTGCGCATCGACCGGTACGAAATAATTATCGCCCTGATATTGCACCCCATAGCCGGCCAGATAGACAAAAACGACGGTATCGGGTCCCGATGCATTCGCTTTCGTCAGAAAGTCCCGCATCGCGTCACGCAATCCGTTCTGGTCAAGGTCGCGCGCACCGATCACATCAAAACCGGCTGCCTGCAAGGTTTGTGCAATCAAGCCGGCATCATTGGCCGGTGTCGGCAAGGCGCCCGTCTTGTAGGCGGCATTGCCCACAACAAACGCTATTCTCTTTTCCAGGGAGTTTCGGGCTTCTGCCGGATTCAAGGAAGCGATACCGGCCAGAACCAGCACGATGCCAAAGACTGTCCGGATCACCTTTTTAAACGATAGTCCCATTGTCCAAAGCAGAGGAGACATACAGCTTTCCTCCAATCAACATCTGATGCAGCTTACCGTAAACCCCATGAAGTAGAGGACGGCGAGGAGCGCTTGCCGGACATGGCCGGCGCGCCTCGCTTCGCTATTTAGCAGTTGTTTATAAGTGCTGGATGAGGCGTAACTGAAGTGAAACTGAAGATGGCTCTTCGCCCTTTGCCGGTTTAAACGGCGTGTCTTCCCGACAAATCCGCCCCGCAATGACCGAGACCGCAGCAGGCGTGCCGTCAGTCCAACATGCCTATTGCTGCAGACGCAAGGCGCTCCAGAAACCACGCAGCTGGTCGGTCAACTGCGTGTAGAGACCGTAGCGGCGCTGATAATGCGGGACTTGCCGCGCATCCGGCCGGTAAGCGCTCGCCACACGGGTCATCGCCGCAACCGCCGCCTCATAATCCGGATAAAGCCCCACAGCCACGGCGGCACCGATTGCCGCACCAAGCGCGCCCGTCTCGCGCGCTTCGGCAACACGCAGGGGAATTTCCAGAACATCCGCCATGATCTGCGGCCAATGCTGGCTGCGGGAACCGCCACCGGACATGACGGCACTTTCGACCGGCAAACCGGCCTCGCGCAACACGCCGATATGGCGGCGGTGTTCGAAGCAGACGCCCTCGAACAGCGCTCTCAACATATGGCCTTCGCCGTGCCAGCCGGCTAGGCCGTAAAACCCGCCGCGGAATTCCGCTCCCAGCCGCGAGCCGAAAATGAACGGGTGAAAGAACGGATCGTCAGCGCGCGGCGTGACGGAACCGACCAGCTCGTTGCATCGCTCGAAGGCATGGTCGCCATGGTCGGCACGAACACGGTGAACGTACCATTCCAGATTGGCGGCGGAGGTGGCGCTGGATTCGATATTGACATAACGGTCGCGGCCGAATGTCGTGACCATGAAGACATCCGGACTGATGACCGGTTTATCGGCAAAAACCTGATTGATGCTCCATGTGCCGGCGATGATGGAGGCTTCCCCCGCATTGATGACACCAGAGCCCATGGCACTGGAAACCACATCGAAGAAACCACCAATGACAGGTGTGCCTTCCGAGAGCCCTGTCAGACCCGAAGCCTTGCGCGTCACACGGCCAACAATGTCCGCCGATTCCACACGACGTGGAAAGAACGGGAACGCATCCTCAAGGCCATAAAGTGAGAGAAGTTCGCGGTCGAGCCGTGCTTGCGGCAAGGCAAGCAGCCCCGCGCCGCTGAGGTCGGAAATGTCATTGGCAAGGCAGTCCGTCAGGCGGAAATTGACAAAGTCCTTGCAGAACAGGACCGTACCGATCTGCGCATAGAGGTCGGGGGCATGTCGTTTCACCCATGCCAGAAGGCTTGGCGTCTGCGCTGGCCATGGCCGTTGCAGGCAGCGCGCCTGTAAGAGCGCGCCGCTTTGCCGGTCGAGCTCGGCCGCCATATCGGCGGCGCGGCTGTCGAGCGACTGGATGCCGATCAGAGGCTGCTGCCGTTTGTCGAGCAGGTAAAGACCATTGCCATGGCCGGCGCAGCCCACCGCCACAATATTGCGAGGATCGACCGACGATTTCACCAGGAGCTGACGGATCGCCTCGCAGCCGTTCTTCCACAGCTCCTCAAGATCGCGCTCAACATAACCGGGCTGCGGAAACGTCGAATGGCCGTCGATGGCATGCTGGGCGACCTGCCGGCCCACCGTATCGAACAAGACGGCCTTGATGACCGTGTTGCCGACATCCAGGCCCAATATGTAATTTTTCTCAGCCACGATTGTAGATGTCCCATGCTTCTTCACCGCTCGCACCCTGATGGATGATAGCCATCAAGGCCGCGACAACGGCCTTGGGATTGTCATGCTGATAGATATTGCGGCCATAAACCAATCCGTTCGCGCCCTCGGCCATCAACGCCGCCGATTTTGCCAGCACATTCCGCAGATCCTCACGCCCCCCGCCCCGCACCAGCACCGGGCAGCGCGCCGCCTCGATCACCCGGTGGAAATCCTGCGGGTTGCTGGTGGGATCGGCCTTGATGATATCGGCTCCCATTTCCGAGGCAAGCCGCACCAGCGTGACGATCTTTTCCGCGTCACCATCCACCTGATACCCGCCGCGTACGTCGTTGGGCAGCATCACCAGCGGCTCGATCATCAGCGGCATGCCGAAACGATGGCAATCGGCCCGCACCCGGCTGATGTTTTCGACACATTGACGGAACAGTTCCGGCTCATCCGGCAGCATGAACAGGTTCACGACAACGCAGGCCGCATCCATCTCGAGCGCACCAATGATCGGGTCGTGATAATTCTGAAGCTGCGACCACATGGTTCTGTGACGCGTGGAGTTATAGGGATTGCCCATATCGATGCGCATGACGAGGGCCGGCTTGTCCCGCTCCGGCCTCTGCTGCAGCAGATCCGCCTGCCCGTAGACCATCTGGATGGCATCGGGACCAGCCTCGACCAGCTTTTCGACGGTCTGCGGCATATCCTCAAGCCCGATGAGGAAGCTCGGCTCGTTGCAAACCCCGTGATCGATTGCCACATCAAGGCATCCGCCATTGCGGAACAGCCGGTTCATGCGCGCCTTTTTTGAAATCCGCATCATCATGCATTCTCCTTGCATCTGTGTTGAAGCATCGCCGGCGTGACCCCGTAAAAGGTCTCCAGCTCATGGATAAGCCGCTGCCGTTCCGCCGCCGCCCGGGTGGCCGGCCAGCCAAGCTCGCGCGCCGCAACGCCGAGGATGGCGTCAATCAGATCGGCGTTGACAACGCCGGTGATGGCGAGCGTCGTGCGCCTCAGGATCAGATCGGTCAGGTGCCGGACATGTTCGCAGCGGATCAGCCAGATCACCTCCGCAGCCGTGATCGGTGACTTGTCTGAAAGCGGCACGTCGTCCGGGCGACCCCGGCAAAAACCCAGCAATTCGAAGGCGCGGGAGCCGTAGGCCAAAGCCAGATGCTCCGCCCGCTGCCGACCGATCGAAAACTGTTCCGACAACAGGTTGGGCAGACGCCCGGCACCGGCGGGGAAATTCCTGCCACCACCGACCGGGCGGTTCATCGTGCCGGTCAATCGCTTGCGCCCGAGAAACGCCAGAACCTCGTCGCTCACCTGCTCGCCAAAAGCCCGGAAGGTCGTCCATTTGCCGCCGATCATGCAAAGCTGCGGCGGATCACCCGCAACACGGTGGATGAAATGGCTGCGGGAAATTTTTCCGGTAAAGGCGGCATCGCTGCGCGGCAGCGGACGTATGCCGCTGAAACTGAAGACAATGTCCGAATGGTCGATGGCGATATCGGGGAAGACCTGACGGATGGCGTCCAGAATATAGTCCCGCTCCTCCGGCTCGCACCGCACCCGCTCGGGACGAGCCACCTTGATGTCGGTCGAACCCGCGAGAACCCGGCCGAGATAGGGAAAGAGGATACAAACGCGGTTATCCGCATTTTCAAAGAAAATCATATGGCCGTTCAGGGCCTTGAGAAGCGCGTCACTGGCGATGATGAGATGCGACCCCTTGGTGCCGGAAACGGTCGGGTTTTCCTTTTTCGCAGCCGGAACGGCGGCAAGCGCGCCGATCGTTTCGTCGATCCAGGCGCCCGTGGCATTGACGATGATCCGTGGTCTGACGGGCAGCAATTCTTCCGTTTCCTCCATCCGGAGACAATATTCATCCCCGGTGCGGATAAGCTCCGCATAGTTGAGTGCAAGGCTCTGCGGCGCATCGGCGGCGGTATCGACAAGGAGTTCCAGCGCAAGCCGTTCGGGCTGGCTTATCCACGCATCGTAATAGGTGGCCGAATACCGGATCGCCGGCGTCAGGCCTGGCCAGCGCTGCAGCGTCTTGCCCGCACTGCGAAACTCATGCCGTGGCAGGATGCGGTTCTTCCGGGTAACAAAATCATAAAGCGTGAGGCCCGCCTTGATGGCCAGCGCGCCCCGGCTTGCGGGTTTTCCGCCAGAACCGAAAAATGTGGCCGCCGCGTTGAACAACCCGCTGAACACCGAAAAAATCGGGATCGTCGTTGGCAGCGGATGCACCATATGCGGCGCAAGTGTCAGCAGCGCATCACGTTCCCGCAGCGATTCCGCCACAAGACCGAATTCGCCATTTTCGAGATAACGCAGTCCGCCATGGATCATGCGCGAAGGTGCGGCACTGCATCCGGAGGAGAAATCGTTACGCTCGACCAGCAATACCCGCAGCCCCTGCAGGGCAAGATCGCGATAGGCGGCGATGCCGTTGATGCCGCCACCGATGACGACGGCGTCGAAATCACCGTCTTGACGGATACGGCAGAGAGCGTCCTCGCGAAAACCGGGCATAGGAATACCGTTCGCCGGCTATTGACCAGCGTCCCAATGATGTTGAAATTTTAAAGCGACGTCAGAGACGGGGAGCGAAACTTATCTGCTCTTCGCCAGAAATCCCGCCTCAGCTATGTATTTCAGCTGTCGAGCCCCACAAGGTGCTCGGCGATGCCGGTGCTAATGAGCGCCAGCTCGCTCTGCGTGAGGCGCAGGCGGGCCGCAGCGGCATTTTCCACCGCCTGAGCCGGATCGCGCGCGCCGCATAGCGAGAATGTTATGCCCGGCTGGGCGATCGTCCAGGCAATCACCACCTGCGCGATAGACGCCCCATGGGCGGCCGCCACCGGCTCCAGCACCCCCATCAACCGTGCGATCTTCTGACGGTTCGCCTGGCTGAAACGCGGATTGCCGTGGCGCTGGTCGTCTTCGGCAAAGACCCGCTCAGGCCTGACCTTGCCCGACAGGAGACCGAGCGCCAGCGACGAATAACTCAGCACGGAAACGGCGTTTTTTCGGCAAAGCGGCAGAAGCGTCGTCTCGATATCGCGTTTCACCATGGAATATTCTTCCTGAACGGCATCGAGCGCACCGGTGGCGATATAGGCTTCGAGATCGCCGGGTGAGACATTGCTTGCCCCGATGGAGCGGATCTTTCCCTCCTCCTTCAGCCGCACCAGGGCCTCGACCGTCTCGGCAATCGGCGTCGTGGCATCCTGCCAATGGGTGACGTAGTGGTCGATATAGTCGGTTCCGAGCCGCTTCAGGCTCTCTTCGACCTCGTAACGGATCGAAGCGGCCCCGAGATAACGGTGAACGGGCTTGCCATCCTGATGGAAGAAATAGGCACCCTCGTTCACATGCCAGACCAACCCGCATTTGGTGACCAGCACCACCCTGCCGCGCTTCCCCGCAATCGCCTTGCCGACGATGGTTTCCGCAAGCCCCATGCCATAGGCCGGCGCGGTATCGATCAGGGAAATGCCCGCATCGATGGAGGCCTGAATGGCGGCGATGGATTGCCGCTCGTCGGTGCCGCCCCACATCCAGCCGCCGATGGCCCAGGTGCCGAGCCCTACGGCCGATGCGCTGATGCCGCTGCCGCCGATCGTTCGCGTCAATAGTGCGTTTTCCGTCACGACGTTTCCCCTCCCTCTTGATTCAGTAGATAGCCGGCGATCGCCTCGTCCACGACGAGCGAGGTCAGATAGCGGCCGGCAAGCGTGGCCGCCACCGGTCCGGCCTTGATGGCCCCGGCCGCCACACCAATGATGTTCGGGCACCGGGCAAGCTGCCGGGGGTCCAGCGCCACCACGCGCGAGTTGAGATCGATCCGCGCCAGCTGCCCGTCCGCCATGGTGAGATGGGCGAGAAATTCACCGGCAATGCCGGCCTCCACCAGCGCCTGCCCGCCACGGGCGGCGTCCGGCAGCAGATCGTAATAGCCGGAGCCCGGCGCTTCTACCGAACCGATGCCGACCAGCGCCACCTGTGCCTGCCGCGCCAGATCAAACACTTCGCGGATTGATGCGACATTCATCAGGAGATCGCGCTGCTCCTCATCCTCGGCAAACAGCGGCGCATGCAGGAGCGAGGCGCTGCCACCGAGCTTTTCCGCAAGCTGTGTGGCCAGATGATTGACATCCGTATAATGCTTGCCCTGCACGCCGCCGGTCAGCGGCACCACCCGCACATCGAAACGACGCTCCGCCTCAAGATTGTCGACCACCGCGCTCACCGCCTTGCCGCCGGTAATCGCGATCACATCGCCATCCCGGATCGTCTCCAGCAGATGATTGGCGGCCACCCGGCCAACCATCTGCAGCACGGTTTCCGGATTGTCGGAAACCGTCGGCGTCACCACCGACTGCCGAAGGCCAAAACGGCGGCTGATTTCATTTTCAAGGTCCACGAGCCGCTGATAGGGGCTGGCGATGGAGATCTTCACCATGCCCGCCTTGCGGCCCGCGGCAATCATGCGGTTCACCTTGGTGTGGGAAAGATTGAGCCGCTCGGCGATTTCCGACTGCTTCACCCCCTCGATGAAATGCAGCACCAGGACGGAATATATCTGCCTCTGTTGATCGAAATCGTCCTTGATATCCAGCATGATCGTCTTTCTCCAGTTACCCACGGGCCGTTCTGCGGCGCTCAGCGGCGACGCCTGACCAGATAGTGGTCGAACAGAACCGCAGTCAGCAATATGCTGCCCCTGATGATGTCCTGCCAGTAGACAGACACGTTAAGCAAGGCAAGCGAGCTGGAAACAACCGAAAGCAGGATTGCCCCGAGGATCGCGCCCAGAATGGTGCCCGAGCCGCCGGAGAGGCTCGCGCCGCCGATGACCGCCGCCGCGATGACGTTAAGCTCCATGCCGATGCCGAAACTCGGCTGGGCCGAACCGAAGCGGGCCATATAGATCACACCCGCAACGCCTGCCAGCATCGAACACAGCGTGGTGGTGGCGAAAACGACCCGGCCGACGCGGATGCCCGAATAGGCTGCGGCCTTCGGATTGCTGCCGGTATAGAACACCTTGCGGAAAGCGGTCGTGCGCCGCAGCAGCAGATCGAAGGAAACGACCACGACCGCAAAAATGATCAGCACCAGCGGAATGCCGCCAAGCGCGCCCTGACCGATGAACTTGAATTCCGGCGGCAGGGAGTAGAGCCCGAGCGGCCGTCCGCCCGTCGCCAGCAGGCAGACGCCGCGGGCAATCACCATGACGCCCAGCGACACGATGAAATGGTGCAGGCCGATGACCGTGGTCAAAAATCCCATGGCCATGCCAACCAGTGTCGTGAGGCAGATCGCCAGCCCCGCAGCAACCCAGGGATCGACACCATTTAGGAACAGCCAGCCGGCCGCCACCATCGCAAGCGCCGTGACGGAGCCGACGGAAAGATCGATGCCACCAGAGATCAGCAGGATCGTCATGCCGACCACGACGATGCTTTCGATGGCGAAGACCATGGCCATGGCCCGCAGATTGTCCACGGTCAGAAAATAGGGAGAGATGAAGGACATCACCGCAAAAAGCGCGAGGATGATGACGATCAGCCCGGTTTCGCGCGCCTTGAGCGCCGGCTCCCACCAGGCAGGGCGACGGACCGCCGTTTCGGCGAGGCTTGAAGGTGTTTCCGATGTAGCCATTTCCCGCTCCCTCAGGCCCCGGCCGGGCTCTGCACAATATTGATCGATGCAAGCTGCATGATCTTTTCCTCCGTCATGTCGTCGCCCTCGACCTCACCCGTAATCCGCCCCTCACGCACGACCAGCACGCGGTCGCTGACGCCGATCAACTCCGGCAATTCCGAAGATATGACCACGACCCCGACCCCCTCGCGCGCCAGCTCCCTGATCTGGCGGTGGATTTCGGCCTTCGCGCCCACATCCACCCCGCGTGTCGGCTCATCAAGAAAGATGACCTCGGGTTCCACCGACAGCATCTTTGCCAACGCCACCTTCTGCTGATTGCCGCCGCTTAAGGTCGATACGGCATCGCCAACGCTGTTTGCCCGCAATTTCAGCCGCTTGCCGAGTTCATCGGCACGCTTCATTTCTCTGCGTCGCTCGATGAAACCCATGCCGTTCGATATCCTGCCGACATCGAGCGCCGAGACATTGGCGGCGATGGACATATTGAGGAACAACCCGTCTCCCTTGCGGTCTTCGGACAGATAAACCAGCCCCTCCCGGATGCTGTCGCGATAATCCCTGAGCCTTAGCGTCCGGCCGCGCAGCGTAACCTCGCCTTTCGGTTTCCCTTCCAATCGGCAGACCGCCCGGGCGATTTCACTTCGGCCCGCGCCGATCAGGCCGGCAAGACCGAGGATTTCGCCGCGCCGCAGATCGAAATCGACATCGAAAACGCGCTTTCCTTCGTTCAGTCCCCGAACCGAGAGAATGACGTCATCAGATTTTTCATCGTCCGAGAGTTTCGGCGGATAGAGCTTGTCGAGAACGCGCCCCACCATGCTGTTGACGACCTCCTCCGGAGAGATTTCCGCGATATTCGCCGTCCTGATGTGGCAGCCGTCACGCATGACAGTGATGCGGTCGCAATGTTCGAAAATCTCCGCCATGCGGTGCGAGATATAGATGATGGCAATGCCCCGTTCCGCCAGCCGGTGCATGATCCTGAAAAGGGTCTGGGCTTCGGTTTCAGTCAAGGCCGCCGTCGGCTCATCGAGGATCAGGATACGGCAGTCCAGCGTCAGTGCCTTGGCGATCTCGACGATCTGCTGCTGCGAAATCGACAGGTCGCCGGCGCGGCTGGCGGGGTCGATATCGCCGATTTCCCGCAGGATGGCTGCCGCCCGCTTTTCGAGGCCGCGATAATTCATGAACAAGGAACGGCTCCGGCCGGTCTCCGACATGAACATGTTTTCAGCGACCGAGATTTCCGGGCAAAGCGCAATCTCCTGATGGACAAAACCAATGCCGAGCCGGTTCGCCGCATTGGGCGACGATATGCGGACCGGCTTGCCATCAAGCAGGATCTCCCCGCCATCCGGCTGCAGAATGCCATCGATGATATGCATCAACGTCGACTTGCCGGCACCGTTTTCACCCGCCAGCGCGTGAATCTCGCCGCGCCGCAGTTCGAGCGCGGCATCGCGCAACGCCCGCACGGGACCGAACGCCTTGTGAATATTCGTCATGTTGAGGACAACCTCGCCCATAACGCCCCTCCCGAACCTGCTTCTTCCTTGTGGCCGGCGAGGCATAACCCTCGCCGGTTCCACAGCGGCGCGTCAGCGTCCCTTCATATATTCGTTGAGATCGAAGGAAGCGGCATTGGCCTTGGTGATCACGGCGAAGCCATTGTCCATAGAAGGAACCTGCATCGGGTTGAAGCCGGAAACCTTGTAGTCGTTGAACGGGTCGATCAGGTCCGAATGCGCGCCCAGGAACGTGTTCATGAAACCCATGAAGCCCTGAACGCCCTGGTTCGGGTTGATGGACATATAGATATTGCCCTGCTTGATATGCTCCAGCGTGGCCGGGGTAATATCCGCGTGCAGGATGAGCACTTTCTTTTTTGCCTCGAGAACCGCAGCCGTTGCGCCCTCGGCGGAACCGGCTTCAGGAATCCACAATGCACCAAGATTGGGGTTGGCCTGCAGCAACGCGCCGACGGCCTGATAGGCAAGGTTCGAATCCTGATTGGTTGCCTGCCGGCCGACCAGCTTCATCTGCGGATGGGTGCGCTCCATATAATCGATGAGAGCGGTGACGCGCAGGTCGTGATTGCTCTGGCCCGGATTTTCCAGAACGGCATATTCACCCTTTTCCCCGAGCTTCTTGATGATCTCTTCCGCCGCGAATTTCGCCTCGGCGACATTGTCCGAGGTAATATAGGCGGTACGTTTCGACTTCGGAGAATCCGCCGCAAAGGTCGTCACGGAAACTCCTGACGCAATCGCCTTGTTGATGGGCTCGATGAAGGGGTCGGCCTGCATCGGATGCAGCAGGATGCCTTTCGGCTTCTTCACCAGCTCCTGCTCGAAGGACGCGATCTGCTTGGTGATGTCATATTCTGGCGTGCCGGTGAAAACGGCTTCGCAGCCAAGCGCCTTGGCGGCCTGCTTGAACCCTTCAAAAACGGGCACCCAATAGGGGTGACTGGAAACCATGACGTTCATCACATAGGTCTCACCCGGTTCACAGGCGAATTTGCCCGCAGCGGCGGCCGGCGAGGCTGCGCCAGCGGAAATCGCCACGGCAAGAACACCCGCGGCAGCGGTCGATTTCAGAAAAGCCAACATATTCCCCTCCCAAGGACAATGACTTAGTCCGCAATAAATTTTAGACTTTGTAATTTATTGCATGAGGAATGAGATAGCCGGAAACAGAGCGACCATCAATGCTGTTTGAATTTTATTTTACTACGTGAAATTTATTTCAATCTCATGCAGGGGGACGCGAATGAAGGCCGGCAGAGAGCCTGAACACAAACACGGACAAGAGGCACGGAAGCGGCGAACGGCGCCTAATCGGCACCGATCAGATAAAGGATGAATTTGTAGAGGGCGTAAGCGCCGACAAGGGCGGGAAGGACGTACATGAAGGAATGGATTACCGCCATGTCGAACGCGCCCTTTCCGGATCGAGTTAAGTTGTTGCCAGCTGAATGAAGCGAATGGCATCACCGACAGTGGAGAGGCTGTCTGCGGCAGCATCGGGAATTTCGATGCCAAATTCCTCTTCGATCTCCATGACGATCTGAACGACCTCAAGTGAATCGGCGTTCAAATCTTCGGAAAAATTTGCTGTATCGACTATTTTATCATCCGCTATTCCGAGCTGCTCGCTGATGATTTTTATCACCCGGTTTCTTATCTCGGATATTGCGGTATCTGTTGGGATCGAACTCACTATCTCGGCTCCGATTTCCTGTTTTCCCTGCTGACGTTATCAGACATTCATCGATAAGAGGCGAAAATGCCCATTGCAAGGACAACAAGGGATATGAGGTTACCAAGGGTCGACATTGCTCTCTCATTTCTCCCCCTGGAAAATCTAGGCTTCGGCATGAGCGACCTGCAATAGGGAATTTGTAATTTATTATTGCCCGTAATCAGCTTTTGGACCGCAGGCACTGGATTGAGCGTTGCGGAATGCGGTTTCGGCAGATCGCCAAATCGCAAGGCCAAAATGTAAAAAGGCCCTGCGATCTTTCGCAAGGCCTTGATACTCAAGAATTCGGATGGTGGGCGTGACAGGGATTGAACCTGTGACCCCTACGATGTCAACGTAGTGCTCTCCCGCTGAGCTACACGCCCTCCGTGGCGGCGGATAGACCACAAAACCGGTTCATGCGTCAACTGCTTTTTTTCGGTTTTGTGAAGGTTTTTTGAGAGGCCTTACGCCACAAGGAGTTTGTTGACCTCATCCACCAGATCGCGCAGATGGAACGGCTTGGAAAGCACCTTGGCATCCTTCGGAGCCTTCGAATCGGCATTCAGCGCAACCGCTGCAAAGCCGGTGATGAACATGACTTTCAGGTCAGGGTCGAGTTCGGTCGCGCGTCGCGCCAGCTCGATGCCATCCATTTCGGGCATGACGATATCGGTCAGCAGAAGCGAAAAGGGCTCCTCGCGCAGCCGGTCGTAGGCGCTTGCGCCATTGTCGAAGGAAGAAACCTTGTAACCGGCTTTTTCCAGCGCCTTGACGAGAAAGCGGCGCATATCATTGTCGTCTTCAGCGAGAAGAATTTTCTGATTCATGGTTAAGTGACCGTAACTGCTCAATGTTTGGAATACCCTAGCCCGATTATAGGATTTTCACGGTAAATATCATGTGAACGCGTGAATCGGTATAGCGCTGCTTTGGCGATAGTATGGACTTGCCGCACCGTAACTGGCAACATGAACATCCTGATAGTTTGCGACATGGTAAATGGGCCTGAATGGACTGGGTAACGGGTGAATATGAGCTGTTCGAAGTAACGGAACCTGCCGTTCAAACCCTGCCATTCGTCTATAATTCACCCCATAGCGGCCGCTGCTATCCCATCTCCTTCCTCGAATCGGCACGGCTTGATTCGCATGAAATCCGGCGTTCGGAAGACCATTTCGTCGACGAGCTTTTCGCAGCCGCACCCGAGATCGGTGCACCGCTATTGAAAGCGAACTTTCCGCGCGCCTATCTCGACGTCAATCGCGAACCCTATGAACTCGACCCGCGCATGTTCGAGGGCACCCTGCCACCTTATGCGAATATCGGCTCGATGCGGGTTGCCGGCGGCCTTGGGACCGTGCCGCGCATCGTCGCCGAGAATATGGACATCTATGCCCACCGCCTGCCGGTCGATGAAGCGCTTTCGCGGATCGAGACGATCTACAAGCCTTATCATGCCTGCCTGCGCCGGCTCCTGTCACGCACCCATGCCCATTTCGGCATGGCGGTACTGATCGATTGCCATTCCATGCCCGGCAATATCCGCGTTGCCGGCTCCAACCTCAGGCCGGATGTGATCATCGGCGATCGCTACGGAACCAGCGCTTCCCAGGAAGTCTCCCGCGCCGCCCTGCATTTCCTCGAAGAACTGGGCTTCGTCGCGGTCTGCAACAAGCCCTATGCCGGCGGCTTCATCACCGAACATTACGGGCGTCCGATCCGATCCCTCCATGCGCTGCAGATCGAGATCAACCGGGCCCTCTACGTCGATGAAAAGACACTGACGAAGAAAGCCGATTTCCCGGCCATTCAGGCCTCGCTGGAAATCTTCATGCGCCAGCTCGGGGCCTTTGTTTCGGAATACGCAATCGAAACCTCGCTCGCCGCCGAATAAATCGAAAACTACCCGATTTTTCAGCCCTTCTTTCCGTCTCGCTGGCCGCGCGCCGGGCAAAAAAAACCGCGCCTTGGCGCGGTCAAGTCTAGGGAGGAAACACCCAAGGAGGGTATTTACAGTCAAAGACTGCAGGGTCACGCTACGCAGTATATGCACAATTGTCAATCATTTTATTTTATGCATATTTTTTAGGCTTATGCCAAAAATATGGAAACCTTGGCTCCGGCACCCGTATGAGTGGACGGCGGATGTGATTCCGGTCTATGCATTTCGCCACGCAATTCAGGCCATCTAATTCAGGCAACGAGGTTTCGCATGCTGCCCGACCGGGATTTCTTCTTCAAACTCGCCGATGCAGCCAGTGCTGAAACGCTTCCCCGCTTTCGTACGGGCATTGCCGTCACCAACAAGCAGGATGGCGGCTATGATCCGGTGACGGAGGGTGACCAGGCGGCTGAGAGCGCTATTCGGGCGCTCATCGAGGCGCGCTTCCCGCAGCACGGCATTCTTGGCGAAGAACATGGCAATGTCGGCCTTGACCGCGACCACATCTGGGTCATCGATCCGATCGACGGCACACGCGCCTTCATTTCCGGTGTACCGGTCTGGGGAACGCTGATCGGTTTCCAGTCGGCCGGCCGCGCCACCATGGGCATCATGGACCAACCCTTCACGAAAGAGCGCTACTTCGCCGATGGCGAGGCCGCATGGTATTTCGGACCCGACGGCGAGCGAAAGATCCGCACACGTGATTGCGCCTCTCTGTCGGATGCGGTGCTGTTCACCACAACTCCGCACATCTTCACAGCGGAAGAAAAGCCCTTTTATGACAAGGTGCAGGATCAAGTCCGGCTTTTCCGTTACGGCGTGGATTGTTATGCCTATTGCCTGCTTGCGGCCGGTCATGTCGACCTGGTGATCGAATCCGGTCTGAAACCCTACGATGTCGGTGCGCTCATTCCGGTCATTGAGCAGGCCGGCGGTATCATGACCACCTGGGATGGCGGACGTCCCGAAAATGGCGGCCGCATTCTGGCTGCCGGCTCCAAAGCCGTGCACGAACAGGCGCTCGCGATTCTGTCGAAACTATAGGCCGTACCGTCTCGGCGGCCGCGTCACTCCGGCGCGAAAAATGCGTCGATGGCTGCCAGGGCCTGCTTGCGGAAAACATCGCGTTCATGCAGCAATTCATGGCGTGCACCGGTGACGGGAAGAAGCTGTGCCGCCCGGAAATTGCGCGACAGTTCTTCCTGCGCCTTATAGGGCGTGATCGTATCCAGCATCGGCGCCAGAATAAGGGTCGGAATGGTTATGTTCGTCAGATGATCCTGACGGGTCACCCGCGCCATGGTCTTCAGCGCCTCATAGACCCATCGCGCCGTCGGCGCGCCGATGAAAAGTTCCGGAAACTGCCTGTGCAGCGACAGATTTCGCGCAAAGCGCTTTGCATCCGAAGTCAGCGGATTGCCGTCGAAATCCCGCTCGCGCTGATCCTTGCCAAGTTGAATCCTTCCAAGGCCAACAAGACTTAAGGCCGTCGCGACCAGCTTGATGACGGGTGAAGGAACCGATTGCTGGCTGTCCAGTTGGATGAAGGGCGAACAAAGCGCCAGACGGTCGATCCGGTTGGACAGGCCGGGTGCCGCCGCAAGTGCTGCAAGCGCGCCGGTGGAATGCGCGATCATGAAGAATGGCAGCCGCGTATCCGGCAGCACCACCTGCTCGAGAAACAGGCTGATGTCGCGCTGGTAATCGGAAAAGCGCCGCACATGCCCGGCTCCCGGCTTCTGCAGCAATCGCTCGGAACCGCCCTGCCCACGCATGTCGAAGGTTGCGACCCAGAAGCCCATGGCCGTCAGATCAGCGACTGTTTCGAAGTATTTTTCGATACACTCGTTCCTGCCATGCAGCAGAACCACTGTCCCGCGGGCAATGTGACGGCTGGCACGGAAGATCGCATATCGGAGCTTTTTGCCGCCATGGCCGGTGAAATGGCCGACGGTATGGTTGCCGGGAACCGGGTTGTCTTCGCTGGCGCGCAATGTGGCTTCGATCATCGGTCTTTTCCGGCTTTTCAACTCTTTTCGGATAGGTCGGCGGCGCGGGAAGGTCAAAGAAAAAATTGCCGGAACCGTCGGTTAAAGCAGTCGCGGTTCCGGCAAGTAAGACAGAAGAAGAAGGGACGTTATTGCTTCTGTCCACGGAGCATGTCTCCGATGACCGCAGTTTTATGGCGCTCAAACTGAACGATGCCGGAACCGGATGTTCAGCCATGGTTCATGTTGCGACCACCCCTTGACGCGGCGCCAGGCCATTCCCATCTCCTTCATGCGGTCGCCAGAACGGGACCGCGCCAAATGTCCTGTCATCGCCAGAATGGGATACCGGACTTAACCGCAAACAGTCGCTTCTTAAGGAGGACACCATGCGTCACGTTGATTTTTCTCCCCTCTATCGTTCCACCGTCGGCTTCGACCGCCTTTTTTCGATGCTCGATGGCCTTGGCCAGCCCGAACAGGCCCAGTCCTATCCGCCCTACAATATCGAGCGGACAGGCGAAAACGCCTATCGCATCACCATGGCCGTTGCCGGTTTTGATGAAACCGAACTCAGCATTGAATCCCGCGCCAATGCGCTGACGGTGAAGGCTGAGAAATCCGCCGACGAGAAGTCCACGGAAGGCGAATTCCTGTATCGCGGCATCGCCACGCGCGCTTTCGAACGCCGTTTCCAGCTTGCCGACCACGTTGAAGTTCAGACCGCTTCCCTGAAGAATGGCCTGCTCCATATCGACCTCGTCCGCAATATTCCGGAAGCCATGAAGCCGCGCCGTATCGCGATCTCGTCCGACAGTGCCGATGCACCGAAGACGATCGAAGCCCAGATATCGCCGGCACAGGTCAACTAAGCTTTCCCGCGCTACAAAACGAACGGCCCCTTCATGGGGCCGTTTTTGTTTGCGGAGATTCTCGTGTCAGCGGGCGGATGCCGCCGCACCCTCTGGCTCCGCCACCGCCGCCTTCTCGTGGGCCTTGCGGGCATAACGCTGGGCCAGCACGGCGCAGACCATCAGCTGAATCTGATGGAAGAGCATGATCGGCAGAACGATTGCGCCAATGCTCTGGCCGGCGAAAATCGCACCCGCCATGGGCACGCCGCTGGCAAGGCTTTTCTTGGATCCGCAGAAGGTGATGGTGATTTCATCCGCCTTGTTGAAGCCGAGCAATCGGCTGCCGAACATGGTCACGCAGAGAACAAGTGCCAGAAGCACGATGTTGATGAGGATGACCACGCCGATATCCCTCAACGAAAACGTGTGCCAGATGCCCTCGATGACCGCATCGGAAAAAGCAAGATAAACCACCATCAGGATCGAACCGCGATCGACGGGAGACAGCAGTTTTTTGCGCGCCCGGATCCAGTCGCCGATCCAGGGCTGCAGCACCTGGCCGACGATGAAGGGCAACAACAGCTGCAGGAAGATCTGCAGGAACGCGTCCAGGGAAAAACCACCGCCATGGCCGCCCACGGTGAACAAAAGACCAACCAGCAATGGCGTCAGGAACATGCCGAAAATATTCGATGCCGAAGCCGAACAGATCGCCGCCGGCACGTTTCCGCCCGCCATGGAGGTGAAGGCGATTGAGGACTGCACCGTGGATGGCAGGACGCAGAGAAACAGCACACCCATATAAAGCGGTGCCGGCAGAATGCTTTCGGGAATAAAGCCGATCGCCACGCCCAGCAACGGGAAAAGACCGAAAGTGACGAGCAGGATCGCCAGATGCAGGCGCCAGTGCAATATGCCCGCAATCACCACATCCCGCGAAAGCCGCGCGCCATGCAGGAAAAACAGAAGCGCGATCGCCAGCTTCGTCGCAAGACCGAAATACTCCGCCGGTTCGCCGCTGATCGGCAGAATGGAAGCCAAAATCACAGTGGCCACCAGCATCATGGTGAAGCGGTCAGGCAGGAAGCGGGTCATGGGGAAGTCTTTCCGGCATCGGTTTTACTTGAAATGTCAGCCACTATCACTCATCATGAATTCGAATGCAAAGACTAACAGTTATCACGATTTTAGATAATGCTGAACCTTCAACATCTTGCGAGCTTCGTCATGCTTCAGCAAACCGGCAGCTTCACGCTGGCTGCCGAACGGCTGGGTGTCGGCCAATCCACGGTCAGCCAACATATTCAGAGGCTGGAGGCCACGCTTGGCCGCCGGCTGATCGCACGCAGCACCCATCAGGTGAAACTGACCGGCGAGGGTGAGGCACTGCTCGGTTATGCCCGCAACATGCTGGAGATCGACAGCAAGGTGTCATCCCTCTTCAGCGAGAACCGCCTGCGCGGGCGGCTGAGGCTTGGTGTTTCGGAAGATTTCGTCGCCAGTCGGCTGACGGCCATTCTGGAAGAATTCATCCGCCTTTATCCGCTGGTTGATCTGGAACTGACGGTTTCGCTGAGCGGTGTGCTTTACCAGATGCAGGACAATGGCGAACTGGATGTGGTGCTGGCCAAACGCCGCCTTGGCGACAAGCTCGGGCATTTCCTCTACCGCGAGCCGCTGGTGTGGCTGGCGCGGGACCCGGAGCGGATGCTGAACCAGCCGGACGCCCTGCCGCTGATCGCCTTTCCGCCGCCGAGCATTACCCGAAAGGCGGCGCAGGAAGCATTGGACAGGGCCGGTCTCCCATGGCGGATTGTCTGCACCTGCGGCAGCCTCAGTGGACTTACCGCTGCCGCAAGAGCGGGCATGGGCATTCTGGTGCAGCCCCGCAGCATGGCGCCCGCCGGCCTCAAGGAAATTGCGGCGGGTGTTTTGCCAGCGCTGGAGGATGTGGAATTTGTGCTTCAGCCCAGCAAGGGCGCAGATACGAAGCTGGTGCGCGCCCTTTCTGACCTCGTGTCCAGCAAGAGCATCGCACCCGGCAGCTTCGTATAGATTCCCTGGCGCACTTCCGGGCGCAAAACCGCTACGCGCATTTTACTGGAATGCTCTAGTTTTCCCGTCGCGACAGGCAGCGTCCGACACTATCGTGCCAGCCGGCGATGGCGCTTTTCCGTTCCGCCTCGTCCATGTCGGGGTTGAAGCGGCGGTCGCGTTTCCAGTGGGCAGCAAAGGCTTCACGATCCGGCCAGATACCGGCGCGCGAGGCCGCAAGCCAAGCCGCCCCCAGAATGGTGGTTTCCAGAAAGACCGGCCGGTCTACCGGTGCGGCGAGAACATCGGCCAGCCGCTGCATGGTCCAATCGGAAGCAACCATGCCGCCATCGACCCTCAGCACCGTCTTGCCATTGTCGCCCGCCCAGTCCTTGCGCATGGCGTCCAGAAGGTCGAAGGTCTGATAGGCAACGCTCTCCAGCGCCGCGCGTGCGAATTCCGCAGGTCCCGTACCGCGTGTCAGGCCGAAGATCGCCCCGCGCGCTTCGGCATCCCAATAGGGTGCGCCAAGACCGGTAAAGGCCGGCACGAGATAGACGCGCTGATTGGGATCGGCCTTTTCGGCAAGCGCGCTGACTTCGGAAGCCACGGAAATGAAGCCCAGTTCATCGCGCAGCCACTGCACAGCCGCCCCCGCAATGAAGATCGAGCCTTCAAGCGCATAGGTCGTCACCCCGTCGAGACGGTAAGCGATCGTTGTCAGCAGCCGATTGGTGGATGCCACGCGGTCGGTTCCGGTATTGAGGAGCGCAAAGCAGCCGGTGCCGTAGGTGGATTTCATCATGCCCGGCTCGAAGCAGGCATTGCCGATCACGGCCGCCTGCTGATCGCCGGCGACGCCAAGGATCGGAATTTCCGCGCCCAGCAGCGACTTGTCCGTCACGCCGAAATCGGCGGCGCAATCCAGCACCTCCGGCAACATGGCTCGGGGAATGTCGAGGATGGACAGCAGCTCGTCATCCCAGGAATTGTCTTGAATATTGTAGATCAGCGTCCGCGAGGCATTGGTGGCGTCGGTCACATGGCGGCGGCCGCCAGTCAGGCGATAGATCAGGAAACTGTCGACGGTGCCGAAGCAGATTTCTCCCTTCACGGCTCTTTCGCGAAGGCCGCTGACGCTATCGAGAAGCCATTTCAGCTTCGTTCCGGAAAAATAGGGATCGAGCAGCAACCCCGTCTTTTTCGAAAAAAGCGGCTCCAGTCCCCGGCGTTTCAGATCCTCGCAGACCGGCGCAGCGCGGCGATCCTGCCAGACAACGGCCCGGTGCACGGCCTTGCCGGTTTTACGGTCCCACAGCACAGTCGTTTCGCGCTGGTTTGTAATGCCGATCGCCTCGATATCGGAAGCGGCAATGCCGGCATCGGCAAGTGCGAGCCGGATGGTTTCGAGCACGCTTTTCCAGATATCCTCGGCATCATGTTCCACCCAGCCGGAGGCCGGGAAATGTTGCGGAAATTCTCGCTGCCCGACACCGATGACCCGCATGTCGCGATCAAAGACCATCGACCGTGTCGATGTCGTTCCCTGATCGATCGCCAGAATATAACCGCCCATTATGCTACTCCCTTTCAGACGCAATGACCGGGGCGGCAAGCCGCCCCGGTTTCAGATGTCACGCAGAAATCACTTCTGCCAGCTTTTGACCAGTTCGTCGTAATTGACGGTGACCGGCTTTTCCTTTTCGTTGGCAATCTTCAGCTGTGGCGCCAGATTGCCCTTCGAAACGGCATCCTTGTTCCAGTATTCGATATCATGTTCTTCCGCCAGCTTCGGGCCGATATCACCCTGCACGCCGGCACGTTCCAGACGGCTCATGACCTTTTCCTGCTCGGCGCAGAGCGAGTCCATCGCAGCCTGGGCGGTCTTCGCACCGGAAGACGCGTCACCGATCGCCTGCCACCACAGCTGCGCCAGCTTCGGATAATCAGGAACGTTGGTGCCGGTCGGCGACCACTGCACGCGGGCCGGCGAGCGATAGAACTCGATTAGACCACCGAGCTTGGCTGCCCGGTCCGTGAAGCTCTGGTGATGGATGGTGCTGTCGCGAATGAAGGTCAGACCCACATGGCTCTTCTTCACATCAACGGTCTTCGAGGTCACGAACTGCGCGTAAAGCCATGCGGCCTTGGCGCGGTCATCGGGGGTGGACTTCATCAGCGTCCAAGAACCCACATCCTGATAACCGAGCTTCATGCCATCCTTCCAGTAGACACCGTGCGGCGAGGGCGCGACGCGCCATTTCGGCGAACCGTCCTCATTCACGACAGGCAGGCCGGGCTTGGCCATATCGGCGGTAAACGCCGTGTACCAGAAAATCTGCTGGGCGATATTGCCCTGCGCCGGCACCGGGCCGGATTCGGAGAAGGTCATGCCCTGCGCTTCCGGCGGCGCATATTTCTTCAGCCATTCGAGATATTTCTCAATGGAATAGACCGAAGCCGGACCGTTTGTATCGCCGCCGCGCGCCACGCAGGAGCCAACCGGCTGCGACTTTTCATTGACCTTGATGCCCCATTCATCGACCGGCAGGCCGTTCGGCAGGCCCTTGTCGCCGTTGCCGGCCATCGAGAGCCAGGCATCGGTGAAGCGCCAGCCAAGTGACGGGTCCTTCTTGCCGTAGTCCATATGGCCGAAGACCTTCTTGCCGTCGACATCGCGACCGGTGAAGAATTCGGCAATATCCTCATAGGCCGACCAGTTGACCGGCACGCCGAGGTCATAACCATATTTGGCCTTGAAGTCGGCCTTGTTCTTTTCGTCGTTGAACCAGTCGTAACGGAACCAGTAAAGGTTCGCGAATTGCTGGTCGGGAAGCTGGTAGAGCTTCTTGTCCGGCGCCGTCGTAAAGGCGCTGCCGATGAAATCCTTGAGGTCGAGGCCGGGATTGGTGACGTCCTTGCCCTCATTGGCCATGAAGTCTGTGAGGTTGCGGACCTGCTGATAGCGCCAATGCGTACCGATGAGGTCGCTGTCATTGACCCAGCCGTCATAAAGGTTCTGGCCGGTCTGCATCTGGGTCTGGATCTTTTCGACGACGTCACCTTCCTGGATGATGTCATGCGTGACCTTGATGCCGGTAATCGCGGTGAAGGCCGGCGCCAGAACCTTGGATTCATATTCATGCGTGGTCAGGGATTCGGAAACGACCTTGATCTCCATGCCCGCGAATGGCTTCGCGGCATCGATAAACCATTGCAGTTCCTTCTCCTGGTCGCCACGCGAAAGCGACGACATATCGCCGATTTCCTTGTCCAGAAACTGCTTTGCTTCCTCCATTCCGGCGAAAGCGGAACCCGTCATTGCCAGCAGCATGGCCGCCGTCGTCGTCATCAGATGCCGTCGCATATCAGTCCTCCCAAGGGTTTGCGATTGCATGAAGTCTGCGGGTGCGGTTTTCCTCCGCCGCACCGTCTTCCTGCTCTAGACAAAACGGAAGACGCCGATGGCGTAAACCGCGGACAGAGCGAGAGCCCACCACAGGTTCGGGCCAACCAGCCCGAGCCATGCGAGATGAATGAAGGCGCTGCCGAGCAGCGAGATGAACAGCCTGTCGCCGCGCGTGGTCTCGAAGCGCAAAAGGCCGAAGCGGGGATTGCCGCCGGGCGAGATATATTCCCAAAGCCACATGCCGACGAGCAGCAGGGCGATAGCGCCGAAAAATGCGGCCGTCTGCCAGGTCCATGCCATCCATGAAAAATCGGGCATCTTCATCATGGTCAAACCCTCCCCAGCGCGAAGCCCTTGGCGATGTAATTGCGCACGAACCAGATCACCAGCGCACCGGGGATCAACGTCAGCACGCCGGCGGCGGCAAGCAGGCCCCAATCCATGCCGGCAGCAGAGACGGTGCGCGTCATGGTCGCGGCAATCGGCTTGGCGTCCGTCGTCGTCAGCGTGCGGGCGATCAGAAGCTCGACCCATGAGAACATGAAGCTGAAGAAGCAGGCGACACCGATGCCGGAAGCGATGAGCGGCATGAAGATCTTCACGAAGAATTTCGGGAAGGAATAGCCGTCAATATAAGCGGTCTCGTCGATTTCCTTCGGCACGCCGGACATGAAGCCTTCGAGAATCCACACCGCCAGCGGCACGTTGAACAGGCAATGCGCCAGCGCCACGGCGATATGCGTGTCGATCAGCCCGAAGGCCGAATAAAGCTGGAAGAACGGCAGCGCGAAGACGGCGGGCGGCGCCATGCGGTTGGTCAAAAGCCAGAAGAACAGGTGCTTGTCGCCGAGAAAGCGATAACGCGAGAAGGCGTAGGCCGCCGGCAGTGCGACAGCCACCGAGATCACCATGTTCATGACGACATAGATGATCGAATTGATATAGCCCGAATACCAGGATGAATCGGTGAAGATCGTCCGGTAATTCTGCAGCGTCGGCTGATGCGGATAAAGCGTCATGGAAGACACGATTTCCGTGTTCGTCTTGAAGCTCATATTGACGAGCCAATAGATCGGAACCAGCAGCAGCAGGATATAGATCGTCGGCACCAGCCAGGAGAACCGCGACGGCCCGTGATGGCGACGCCGCGCATTGACGGCGAGGCCGGACCGTCCCGTTGCAGTGGCTCTCACCGGCGGATTGCCGATGCCGTTGCGCTCCACGCCTGTCGTGACATTCGAGGCACTCATGTCTCAAGTCTCCGCGTCGTGGCTGGTCATGACTGTGTAGAACACCCAGGACAGCAGCAGGATGATGAGGAAGTAGATCAGCGACATGGCCGCCGCCGGCCCGAGGTCGAACTGGCCAAGCGCCATCTTCACGAGATCGATGGACAGGAAGGTGGTGGAATTGCCCGGGCCGCCGCCGGTGACGACGAAGGGCTCGGTATAGATCATGAAACTGTCCATGAAGCGCAGCAGGAAGGCGATGAGAAGCACGCGCTTCATCTTCGGCAGCTGGATGAACCGGAATACCGCAAAACGTGACGCGCCATCGATCCTTGCTGCCTGATAATAGGCATCCGGTATGGAAACGAGACTGGCATAGCACAGGAGTACCACGAGGCTCGTCCAGTGCCAGACATCCATGATGACGACGGTGATCCACGCATCGACCGGATCGTTGACATAATTGTAATCGAGCCCGAGCTGATTGGCGTAATAACCGAGCAGGCCGATATCGCTGCGGCCGAAAACCTGCCAGATCGTGCCGACGACATTCCACGGCACCAGCAGCGGCAGCGCCATGGTGACGAGGCAGACCGGCACGCCGATGCCGGATTTCGGCATTTTAAGCGCGATGAAGATGCCTAGCGGAATTTCAATCGCCAGAATGATCCCGGAAAACAGCAGGTTGCGCCCCAGCGCGTCCCAGAATCTGTCCGATGCCAGAATCTCCTCGAACCATTGTGTTCCGGCCCAGAAGAACTGGTTATTGCCGAATGTGTCCTGCACCGAATAGTTCACGACGGTCATCAGCGGAATGACGGCGGAAAAGGCGACCAGCACCAGCACCGGCAGCACCATGAACCACGCCTTGTTGTTCCAGCTCTTTTCCATGGTCAGGCCCCCATCTTCACACGCCACGAATCGGCAAAGACGCCGATGGCGGCCGGATCGAAGCGAACACCCGCTTCCGCCGGGATTTCCTCGTCTTCGGCAACGACAATCGCGAGCTTCTGGCCGGCGAACCGGGCGCGCACGATCTTCTGCCGGCCGATATCCTCGACCTTGTCGACAGTGATGGGCATACCGCCCCGTTCCAGCCGCACGAACTCCGGCCGGATGCCGATCTCGATGCGCTGTGCGGCGTCAACCTTTGGCGCACCGGCCAGCGGTACGCCGAGGCCACCGACCATTGCGGTAGCACCATCGATACTGGCGGGCAGCACGTTCATGCCCGGCGAGCCGATGAAATAACCGACGAATGTGTGTCCCGGCCGTTCGAAAAGCTCGGCGGGCGTGCCGATCTGAACGATCTGCCCGTCATACATGACCACCACCTTGTCGGCGAAGGTCAGCGCTTCGGTCTGGTCATGGGTGACATAGACCATGGTGAAACCGGACTGGCGGTGCAGCCGCTTCAGCTGCGAGCGCAGCACCCACTTCATATGCGGATCGATCACCGTCAGCGGCTCATCGAAGAGGATGGCGTTGACATCGGAGCGCACGAGCCCACGCGCCAGCGAAATCTTCTGTTTCTGGTCCGCCGTCAGGCCCCGCGCACGGCGTTTCGCCATGCCGGAAAGATCGGTCATTTCGAGAATTTCCCGCACCCGCCGATCGACCTCGGCTTCCGGCACCTGCCGGTTGCGCAGCGGAAAGGCCAGATTGTCGTAAACCGTCATCGTGTCGTAGACGACCGGGAACTGGAACACCTGGGCGATATTGCGGTCTTCAGTGGCGAAATCGGTCACGTCGGTTCCGTCGAAGGCAATGCGGCCTTCGGACGGCCGCAGCAGCCCGGAAATGATGTTGAGCAGCGTGGTCTTGCCGCAGCCGGAAGGGCCGAGCAGCGCATAGGCGCCGCCATCCTCCCATTCATGATGGACCTCTTTCAGGGCATAATCGCCGGCAGCCTGCGCCCTGGCATTATAGGCGTGGCGGATGTGATCGAGCGTGATGCGTGCCATGACCGATCTCCCTCAAGCCGCTTTGCCGATGGCGCGGCCATTCGCGTCAAAGGCCATCAGATGCCGCGTATCGAGAAACAGTTCGATATCCCTGTCCGGCTCGATGTCATGAATGCCATGCGCCAGCATGACCCAGCGCCGGCCCGAAAATTCCACATGCACGAAGCTTTCCGATCCGGCGATTTCCGAAATCAGCGTCCGCGCCCGGATGGATTGCCGCGCCTCACCCTTCGCATGCGGGAAGAGATGGTGCGGCTGGAAGGCGATGGTGACGGGGCCATCTGGCATGCCGGCAAGATGTGCGGGAACCACCACGACGGCATGGTCCGCGCGGGTGAAAGCACTACCGACCTTGATGACCTCGATGGTGTTCAGCGGCGGATCGGCGAAAATTTCTGCGGTCACGATATCCACCGGACGCCGGTAAACCTCGATCGTGCGATTGAACTGCGTCACCCGTCCTTCGTTGAGGGTGGCGGTATTGCCACCCAGCAGCAAAGCCTCGGAAGGTTCGGTGGTGGCATAAACGAAGATCGCGCCGGATTCGGCAAAGATGCGCGGCAGTTCCTCGCGCAGTTCCTCGCGCAGCTTGTAATCGAGATTGGCCAGCGGCTCATCAAGCAGAACCAGATTGGCATTCTTGACGATGGCGCGGGCAAGCGCCGTGCGCTGTTGCTGGCCGCCGGAGAGGTTAAGTGGCGTGCGGTCGAGATAGGGCGTCAGCTTCAGAAGCTCGGCAGCCTTCCTGACCTCTTTGTCGACGGTTGCCTGATCCTTGCCCGCAACCCGCATCGGCGAGGCGATGTTTTCGTAAACGCTGAGCGCCGGATAGTTGATGAACTGCTGGTAGACCATGGCGACGTTGCGCTTCTGCACCGGCCAGCCCGTCACGTCCTCGCCGTTGAAGAAGATCGAACCTTCGGTCGGTTTATCCAGCCCGGCCATCAGGCGCATGAGCGTCGTCTTGCCCGAAAGCGTCGGTCCAAGCAGGACGTTCAGGCTTCCGCGCTGCAACGTCAGATCGGTCGGGTGAATATGATATTCACCGCCGGCCATCTTCGAGACGTTTCGCAATTCAAGCATGGTGATCCAAAGCCTCCTCCGCTTTTCGATCGGATCGTCAGATTGCCTTCAAGCGTCCACCTGCAATGTCTTCGATATAATCCTCCAGCCCGCGCACCTCTTCAGAGGTGAAGAACAGCCCCTGCTTGGTGCGGCGCCACAGAATATCCTCCGCCGTCAGCGCCCATTCCCGCGCCATCAGCCAGCGGACCTCGGCTTCATAAAGCGTGCCGCCGAAATGCCGACCCAGCGCCGCCGCATCGGTGGCGGAGCCGATCATGGTCACCGCATCCGTTCCGTAACAACGTACAAGCCGCCCGGCATGGCGTTCATCAAGGAAGGGATAACGCGACCGCAGGGCAGAAACCTCCGAGGCATAGGCCTCGGCACCGAAATTTCCACCCGGCAGATGCGAACCCGCGGTCCATGGCACACCCTTTTCACCCAGTGCATCGCCGATTTTTTCAAGAGCATGTTCGGCAAGCCGCCGATAGGTGGTGAGCTTGCCGCCGAAAATATTGAGAAGCGGTGCCTCGCCCTCCGCCCCTTCGGTTTTCAGTACATAATCGCGGGTCGCTTCCTGCGCCTTCGAAGCACCGTCATCAAAGAGCGGCCGCACACCGGAATAGGTCCAGACGATATCGGCAGGCTTCACCGGTTCAGCGAAATATTCGCTCGCCGCACCGCAAAGATAGCTGATTTCCTCATCGCTGATCTTAACCGCCCGGGGGTCGCCGGTATAGTCACGATCCGTCGTGCCGATCAGCGTAAAATCCTGTTCATAGGGGATGGCGAAAATGATGCGTCCATCCGGGTTCTGGAAGAAATAGGCGCGCGGATCGGAAAATTTCTTGCGGACAATGATATGGCTGCCCTGCACGAGGCGCACATTGTGGACATTGTTCTTACCGAAAGTCGAAGACAGAACCCTGTCGACCCAGGGACCGGCAGCGTTGACCAGCATGCGTGCCCGATAGGTTGAGACCTCACCCGTCGCGCTTTTCGTCTCCACCCGCCAGAACGCACCTTCCCGGCGCGCGGAAACAACCTGCGTGCGGTTGAGGATCAGGGCGCCGCGATCTGCGGCATCGCGGGCGTTCAAAACCACCAGCCGGGCGTCATCCACCCAGCCGTCGGAATATTCGAACGCGCGGGCAAAGATCGGCTTCAGCGGCTTTCCGGCGGGATCGCGGCGCAGATCGAGCGAGCGGGTGGCGGGCAGCAGCTTGCGGCCGCCGAGATGGTCGTAAAGGAAAAGTCCGAGGCGAACGAGCCAGGCCGGACGCACCCCGCCCTTCTGGAATGGCAGAACGAAGCGCATGGGCCAGATGATGTGAGGCGCCATGGCCCACAGGATCTCGCGCTCCATCAAGGCTTCGCGCACCAGACGAAATTCATAATGTTCGAGATAACGCAAACCGCCATGGATGAGCTTGGTGGCGGCGGAGGACGTGCCGGAAGCAAAATCGTTCATTTCCGCAAGTGCGACGGAGTAACCCCTGCCAACGGCGTCACGCGCGATGCCGCAGCCATTGATACCGCCGCCGATCACGAAAATATCGTGGATTGCCTCGTCAGACATGGACCCTCCCGCGCTTTCATCGACGCTCTCCTCATCGATATATTGAAAGCACAGACATCTAATTCGAAGACAAAACGAATGTCAAACGAAATTCATAGGCCGTCCCGATCAGGACTCAAGCATCTCGGTTTCGATCAACCGGACGTCATGATCGGCACAGATGGACCGGATAGAATCCACCGGACAATGATCGGTGATGAAAGTATGCACCTGAGAAAGATGGCCGATACGAACCGGAGCCGTGCGCTCGAATTTGAGCGAATCCGACACGAGAATGACATGGCGTGCATTGGAAATGATTGCCTGCGCGACCTTGACCTCACGAAAGTCGAAATCCAGCAAAGCGCCATCCTCATCGATGGCCGAAACGCCGATGACCGCAAAATCCACCTTGAACTGGCGGATGAAATCCACCGCCGCCTCGCCGACGATACCGCCATCGGAACCGCGGACGACACCGCCGGCAATCACCACCTCGATACCGGGAAAGACCCTCAACCTGTTGGCAACGTTGATGTTGTTGGTAATGACCATCAACTCGTGATGATCCGCCAGCGCTTCACCCACGGCTTCGGTCGTCGTGCCGATATTGATGAAGAGTGACGAGTTGTTGGGGATAAGAGCAGCAGCGGCGGCGCCGATCGCCTGCTTTTCGGAAGAGGCGATCGCCCGACGCGCCTCGTATTTAACGTTTTCATTGCCGCTTGGAAAAAGCGCGCCGCCGTGGATGCGGGTCAGAACCCGCGTATCGCAGAGATCGTTCAGGTCCTTGCGGATCGTCTGGGGGGTGACCGAAAACCGCGCCGCCAGCTCATCGACCAGCACCCGCCCGCTCGCTTTCGCCAGCGCGACGATTTCATCCTGACGCGGTGTGAGCAGCATTTCACCCTCCCTCCTCTTTCAATTTTTTCGTTTTATTGAAGAGCGAACGAAAAACCAATGTCAAGGGAGGGTTTTATTGCGACGGCACCAGCAGTGTACGGATACGTCCCGAAAGACGCGGGGGCGCGAACAAAAAACCTGTTAGCCAGCCTTCTGAGCGAACATTACAGCGCCTTCTTCTTTTCCGGTGCCGGAAAACGCCGCGGAAGCGGAACGGAATGCATCACCGACCCCGATCAGCACAGGCTCGTTCACGCCCAGTCTCTCGACCGCCGCGGCCAGTTGCGCGAGCGAACCGCACCAGCGTTGCTCATTTGTACGGCTGACGGAAATCATCACAACGACCGGCGTCGAAGCGGACATGCCATGGGCGAGCAGGGATGACTGGATATTCGCGGCGGTTCGACCGCCCATGTAAAAGACGGTGGTCACGGAAGGGATGGACAGGGACTGCCAGTCGATATTCTCCGGAAGCTTTCCCTGCCGGGAGTGTCCGGTAACGAAGCGAACTGACTGGGCATGGTCACGATGGGTCAGGGAAACGCCAAGGCGTGAGGCCATGGCGCTTGCGGCAGTAATGCCGGGCACAACTTCGACCGGAATATTTTCGGCTTCCAGCGCCGCTATCTCCTCACCCGCGCGACCGAAAATCATCGGATCACCGGATTTCAGCCGCACCACCCGTTTGCCCGCCTTGGCGAGACGGATCATCATATCATTGATGTCCTCCTGCCTGCAGCTTTCCCGGCCACCGCGTTTCCCGACCAACATGCGTTTTGCCTCACGCCGTGCCAGTTCCAGAACCTCCACTGACACGAGATCGTCAAACAGGATGACATCGGCGGCCTGCAAAGCGCGCACCGCTTTCAGCGTCAGAAGCTCGGCATCGCCCGGCCCGGCGCCCACAAGCGTCACCAATCCGGCACTTGAACCTTCCCGACTGGCCTGCGTTCCGATATCCGTGAGCAATCGTTCTTTGCTGCCGTCATCCAGCCTCTCGGTAAAGGCCCGGTCGACGAATTTTTCCCAGAAAGATCGCCGTGCCGAACCGGGGACGAGCCGCAGATTGACACGCTCGCGGATCACCTGGGCAAGCGCGCCCCAATCCTTGAGCGAAAGCGGCAGCAATGTCTCGATGCGCCGGCGGATGGCCTGCGCCAGAATAGGTGCTGCACCGTCAGTGGAGATAGACACCACCACCGGCGAGCGATTGACGATGGAGCCGAACTGGAACTGGCAAAATTCCGGCTTGTCGATGATATTGACGGGCACGCCGGCCGCCCGCGCGGCATGGTAAAATCTTTCGGCTTCGGCATCGGTTTCACAATCCGCCAGCGCCAGTTCCGCGCCTTTGAAAATATCGGCGTCCCACGAACGATCATGCCATGTCAGCATCGGGCTTTTCGCGATAAGCGCTGCAGAGCTTTCCGAAAGCTCGCTTTCCTCGCAATAAACATGCAGTTCCGCCCCGCAGGCCAGCAGCAGTTCCGCCTTCCAGGCGGCCCCATCCGATCCGCCCGCCAGCACCACGCGCTTGCCCTCAAGCCCCCAGAAGACGGGCAACTTGGCTAATCTTTCCATGCGGGCCGGTTCATTCCGCTGCGGTTTTAAGGCATCCATCGATGATCCCCCTGATTTCGGCGCGGCAGGAACCGCAATTCGTTCCGGCATTCAATGCCTTGCCGATGGCTTCGACGCTGTGGCATCCATCACGGATGGCCGCCGTGATCTGGTTCACCCCGACGTTAAAGCAGGAGCAGACGGTGGCGCCCGGATCGGCGCGGCCGGCACCGGGGCGACCGGCAACCAGCGCAAACCGCATGCGCAAATCCTCATGACGTTCGGTCAATTGCGATATCGCCCAGTTGCGGGCAACGGCAACCGGCTGCCTGGCGATGAACAGCGCCGCCAGCAAGATGTCGCCGTCGAAGAAGGCAAGGCGCAGGTCGCCCGTCTGCCGGTCGCTGTAACCCAGCGGCTCGACCCTGGCCTCAATGTCGAAGACCTGCCGCGCCCAGAGTGTCCAGTCCTGCGGCGCTTCCACAAAGGCAAGCTCCATGCGATGGCCGCCATCCGCTTTGGCCGTGGCCCAGTAGGCACAATCCGGCGCATCCGGCCGGGTGCGGGAAATGGCGAAACCATAGGCCTTCGCCGCAAAACGCCTTGCCCTCACGCCCACGTTTTTCGAGGCGGGCTGACCGGAATGCGGATCAGTCACGGGAGCGACAACCACATCGATACGCGCCCGCGAGGCAAACTGGTCATTCCAGTGCATCGGCGCAAACACCGAGCCGCGCGCCTGCCTTTCACTGACCAGCGCCCGCAGCAACACCCTGCCATGCGGACTTTCCAGCTCCACCAGATCGGCGCTTTCGATTCCCAGCGCCTGCGCATCGCGCGGGTGAAGCTCGGCGAAAGGCTCGGCGATATGCGCCGTGAGACGCGCGCTTTTGCCGGTGCGGGTCATGGTGTGCCATTGGTCGCGGATGCGGCCGGTATTCAGCGTAAGCGGATAATCCGCCGATGTCCTCACCGTCTCCGGCAAGGCGGTGGCGATGAACCGCGCCTTGCCATCGGCATGGTAAAACCGGCCATCCGCGAAAAAGCGGGTGATGACAGCATCGTCCCGCTTCGGTTTTGGCCATTGGAAGGGCGCCATCGTGTCATAGTTTTCGGGCTCGATTCCACCGATATCGAAATCGCGACTGCCCGCATTCTCGAAATCGGAAAGGGCGGCATGTTCGGTGAAAATCTCCGATACCTGGCCAAAAGCGAAGGCGGCATCGAAGCCCATGCGCCGGCCCACTTCCGCCATCTGCCACCAGTCCGCTTTCGCTTCGCCCGGCGCATCGAGAAAGCCGCGCTGGCGGGAAATCCGCCGTTCGGAATTGGTGACCGTACCATCCTTTTCGCCCCAGCCGAGCGATGGCAGGAGAACATGAGCGTGGCGAGCCGTGTCGGTATTGGCCATGACATCGGATACCACAACAAAGGGACAGGCCTTGATCGCCGCCTCGACGGCGCCGGCATCCGGCATGGAAACCACCGGATTGGTGGCCATGATCCACAGCGCCTTGATGCGGCCATCGGCCACCGCCCGGAACATATCCACCGCTTTCAGGCCGGGCTTTTGCGCAATGGCGGGCGAGGCCCAGAAGCGCTGCACGCGGTCGCGGTCCTCAGCGCTTTCGATGGCCATATGGGCGGCCAGCATGTTGGCGAGCCCGCCGACCTCGCGCCCGCCCATGGCGTTCGGCTGGCCGGTCAGCGAAAAAGGCCCCATGCCCGGCCGGCCAATGCGGCCGGTGGCGAGGTGGCAATTGATGATGGCATTGACCTTGTCGGTGCCGCTCTCAGACTGGTTGACGCCCTGGCTGTAGCAGGTGACGATTTTTTCCGTGCGTTCGAACAATTCGTAAAAGGAAATCAGTTCGGCGATGGTCAGGCCGGTGGCTTCGGCGATCTCCGGCAGGCTATGCTCGCTTGCGGCCTGCATGGCGGCGTCGAAGCCGGCCGTGTGGTTTTGCACGTAAGCACTATCGATCGCGGAGCTGCCGGAAAGATGCGCCAACAGACCGGCAAACAGCGCCACATCTCCATCCGGGCGGATGGCGAGGTGCATATCGGCAATATCGGCGCTCATCGTCCGGCGCGGATCGATAACCACGACCTTCATTTCCGGCCGTGCGGCCTTCGCCGCCGCCAGCCTTTGGTAAAGAACCGGATGACACCAGGCGAGATTGGAACCGGTGAGGATCACCAGATCGGCAAGCTCCATATCCTCATAGGTGCCCGGCACCGTATCGGCCCCGAAGGCACGGCGATGGCCGGCGACCGAAGACGACATGCAGAGCCTTGAATTGGTGTCGATATTGGCCGAACCGATGAAACCCTTCATCAGCTTGTTGGCGAGGTAATAATCCTCGGTCAGCAATTGGCCGGAGACGTAAAAGGCGACCGAATCCGGGCCATGTTCGGCAATGGCTTGAGAGAAGCGGGAGGCGACGAGGTCAAGCGTTTCGTCCCATGTCGCCCGTTTGCCGCCGATTTCGGGATGGAGCAGGCGGCCGTCGAGGTCGATGGTTTCGGCGAGAGCAGAGCCCTTGGAACACAGCCGGCCGAAATTGGCGGGGTGGTCCTGATCGCCTTTGACGGAAACGACGCCATCGTCGTTGACGGTGGCGATGACGCCGCAGCCGACGCCGCAATAGGGACAGGTGGTTTTTGTTTCAACGGGCATGGGTTTGCCCTCTCGGTGCGTGGTGGTTACCCCCCTCTGTCCTGCCGGACATCTCCCCCTCAAGGGGGGAGATCACTTGCGGCATAAGCCTCCGTTCACAACTGGCCACGCCGCCGGTGGAGAGGGAACGAGGAGCCATCTGCTTGTCGATCTCCCCCCTTGAGGGGGAGATGTCCGGCAGGACAGAGGGGGGTAACGCCACGGCCATCGCCATTCACTCCGCCGCAATCATCAAAGTTTCAAGCGCTATCGAAAGCCTTCCATCCAGATTACGCACCGGAATGGTCCGCACCTCGCCCTCATCCGCCCCCAGCGCCTTGCCGGTTTCCAGCGAAATGACCCAATTGTGCAAGGGACACGTCACCGAAGCGCCATGCACGATGCCCTGGCTCAGCGGCCCGCCCTTGTGCGGGCAATGGTCCTCAATCGCGAAGACCTGATTTTCCGCCGTGCGGAACACGGCGATCTTGCCCATCGGCGTTTTCACGCAACGCGCGCCGCGCAGCGGAATATCGGAGATGTCGCCAATATCGATCCAGTTGCTGTCCATCGTTCTCACTCCGCCGCCTCACTGAAACCGATTGCCGCCATGGGCTTGAATTCATGCTTGTCGTGACCGGATACGCGTTCCGACCAGGGATCGACCTGCGCGAATTTCTGGCTGAAGACGAAGCGGTCGAAATAGGCCTTGCGCTTTTCCGCATCGTCCATGATCTGGCGGCGGATTTCGTCGTGACCGATGCGCTTGGCCCATTTGTAGATGCGCTCGAGATAGCGCGCCTGTTCGCGATACATCTGCGTCAGCGCCACGATATGCTCCAGCGCCTCATCCTCGGTTTTGACAAGACCCAGAACTTCCGTGCCCTTGATATCGAGACCGGCGGCACCGGCAAAATGGATCTCGAAACCGGAATCGACGCAGATGACACCGATATCCTTGCAGGTGGCCTCCGCGCAGTTGCGCGGACAGCCTGAAACGGCAAGTTTCAGCTTGGCGGGCGTCCACGAGCCCCACATGAATTTTTCGATGCGGATGCCAAGACCGGTGGAATCCTGCGTGCCGAAACGGCACCATTGCTGGCCAACGCAGGTTTTGACCGTGCGCAAACCTTTGGCGTAGGCCTGGCCGGAAATGAAGCCGGCCTTGCCGAGATCAGCCCAGACGGCCGGCAGATCCTCCTTCTCGATGCCGAGAAGGTCGATGCGCTGGCCGCCGGTCACCTTCACCATCGGGATTTCGAACTTGTCGACCACATCCGCGATCGCCCGGAGTTCGGTGGAGGATGTGACCCCACCCCACATGCGCGGCACGACGGAATAGGTGCCGTCCTTCTGGATATTGGCGTGGACGCGCTCGTTGATGAAACGCGACTGGTAATCGTCGGCATATTCATCCGGCCAGTCGCAGACGAGGTAATAATTGAGTGCCGGTCGGCATTTGGCGCAGCCGCAGGAGGTCTTCCATTCCAGCTCCTGCATCACGGCTGGGATGGTCTTCAGCCCCTTGGCCTTGATGAGACGGCGCACATCGTCGTGGCCGAGATCGGTGCATTTGCACATGGGCTGCACGGCAGCGGGGTTGTAGCTGTCGCCAAGCGTTATCGTCATCAACTGCTCGACAAGGCCGGTGCAATTGCCGCAGGAGGCAGACGCCTTGGTGTGGGCGCGCACATCATCCAGCGAGGTCAGCCCCTTGGACGTGATGGCCGAGGTGATCTTACCCTTGCAAATGCCGTTGCAGCCGCAGATTTCCGCATCATCCGGCAAGGCTGCAACGGCCGCCATAGGGTCCAGCGGCGACCCTCCCTGATAGGCCTGGCCGAAGATCAAAGTTTCGCGCATGGCGGAAATATCGGTCGATTTCTTCATCAGGTCGAAGAACCACGACCCATCCGCCGTCTCGCCGTAAAGCACCGCGCCGATGATGCGGTTTTCCTTGAGGATCAGGCGCTTATAGACACCGGCGGTGGCATCGCGCAGCACGATTTCCTCGCGGTCGTCACCTTCGGCGAAATCACCGGCGGAAAACAGGTTGATGCCGGTGACCTTCAGCTTGGTATTGGTGACGGAGCCATGATATTCGGCCGAACCGCCGCACAGCCGGTCTGCCAGCACGCGGGCCGATTCATAAAGCGGCGCAACGAGGCCATAGCACATGCCGCGATGCTCGGCGCATTCGCCGAGCGCATAGATCGAGGCGTCCGACGTCATCATGCCGTCATCCACCACGATGCCGCGATTGACGGCGATACCGGCCTCCTTGGCAAGACCGGAGGCAGGACGGATGCCGACCGCCATCACTACCATATCGCCCTTGATGACCCGGCCGTCTTCCAGCTCGATGCCTTCGACCTTCTCCTCACCCAGAATGCACTTGGTATTAGCCTTGGTGATGATGTCGATGCCGCGCTCGTTAAGCGCCTTTTCGAGAAGATAGGCCGCTGCCGGATCGAGCTGGCGCTCCATGATCGTCGGCATCAGGTGGATGACGGTGACATCCATGCCCTGGCGCTTGAGACCATAAGCGGCTTCCAGCCCGAGGAGACCGGCGCCGATAACGATGGCGCGGCCCTTACCCTCGGCAATCTCCAGCATTTTCGTCACATCGTCGAGATCGCGATAGGCGAGCACGCCCGGCAATTGATGGCCGGGGACGGGAATGATGAAGGGCGACGAACCGGTGGCGATCACCAGCTTATCGTAGGAAACCGTGATGCCGTTTTCGCTGGTCACGGTCTTCCTGTCACGGTCGATGCCGGTGACCTTCGCGCCCTTGTGCAGCGTGACATTGTTAGCCGCATACCATTCGTCATTATGAATGACGATGTCTTCATAGCTCTTTTCGCCTGAGAGCACCGGCGAGAGCATGATGCGGTCGTAATTGACGCGCGGCTCGGCGTTGAAAATGGTGACGTCGTAAAGGCCGGGGGCGGTTTCGAACAGGTTCTCCAGCATGCGCCCCGGCGCCATGCCATTGCCGATGATGACGAGTTTTTGCGTCATGGGCGTTACTCCGCAGCTTCGACGAAGCGGTGACGTTCGTAAAGGAACTTCAGCACGGCCTCGCGGCATTTGAGGTAGGTCTTGTCGGATGCGAGCTCGATGCGGTTGCGCGGGCGTGCCAGCGGCACGTCAAGCACTTCGCCGATATGGGCGGCGGGACCGTTGGTCATCATCACGATGCGGTCGGAGAGCAGCACCGCCTCGTCGACATCATGGGTAATCATGACCATGGTGTTGCCGAGCCGGGCGTGGATTTCCATCACCGCATCCTGGAGATGGGCACGCGTCAGCGCGTCCAGCGCCCCGAAGGGCTCGTCCAGCAGCAGGATCTTCGGCTCCATGGCGAGCGCGCGGGCAATGCCGACACGCTGTTTCATGCCGCCGGAAATTTCCGAAGGTTTTTTGTCCTTGGCATGGGCCATCTGCACGAGATCGAGATTGCGCATGACCCAGTCATGCCGCTCGGCCCGGGTCTTGGTATTGCGGAAGACCTTCTCGACGGCGAGGTTCACGTTTTCATAAACCGAAAGCCAGGGCAGCAGGCTGTGGTTCTGGAAAACGACGGCACGCTCCGGACCCGGCTCGTTGACCTCGCGGTTTTCGAGCAGAACGGCACCGGCAGACACTTTCGTCAGCCCCGCGATCAGGTTGAGCATGGTGGACTTGCCGCAACCGGAATGGCCGATGACGGAGACGAATTCGCCTTTTTCGATGGTGAGGTTGATGCCTTTCAGCACCTCTGCACGCGAACCACCCTTGTCGAAATATTTGTCGATATGATCGAGCTTGAGATAAGCGTTCATGATTGATTTCTCCTCTGGCGCAATTCCGGACGGAAAACCGGTTCCCACTTTTCCTGGAATTGCTTGTCTCTTAATTCGCCGCAGCGCCGCGGGTGATGACCTTGCCGAGCGCCGCCACCAGCTTGTCGAGCACGAAGCCGACGACGCCGATATAGACAAGCGCCACGATGATGTCGGGCAGGCGCGAGGAGTTCCACGCATCCCAGATGAAGAAACCGATGCCGACGCCGCCGGTCAGCATTTCCGCCGCGACGATCGCGAGCCACGAAAGGCCGACACCGATACGCAGGCCGGTAAAGATGTAGGGTGCCGCCGAAGGCAGCATGATCTTGAAGAAGAACTCGAGCTGGTTGAGCCGCAGCACCTGCGCCACGTTGCGGTAATCCTGCGGAATATTACGCACGCCGACCGCGGTATTGATGATGACCGGCCAGATGGAGGTGATGAAGATCACGAAAATGGCTGACGGGTTGCTGTCCTGAAAGGCGGCCAGCGAAAGCGGCAGCCAGGCAAGCGGCGGTACGGTGCGCAGCACCTGGAAGATCGGATCGAGACCGCGCATGGCCCAGACCGACTGACCGATGACAGCGCCGAGAATGATACCGGCGATTGCCGCAAGGCCGAAACCGTAAGCCACACGCTCCAGCGAGACCAGCACGCGCCAGCCAAGGCCGATATCCTGCGAACCGTTGTGGAAGAACGGCGATACGATGAGATCGTAGCTCTCCTCGAAAACCTGGCTCGGCGGCGGCAGCGATGAGCCGGGGGCGGAACAGAGCAATTGCCAGACGCCGAGCAGAATGGCGAGAACGACAAACGGCGGTATGATATTGCGGGCCGCCGCAGCACCCCATTTGCGCAGATCGATCCGCGAGGCGGATTTCGGCGCAAGTGCCACGACGTTTGCCTTCTGCGCTACCGGCTGCTGCGGCTCTTCGTTGAATTTTCGGGCCAATGCGGACATGGGCATTTCCTCTTGATTTCGGTTGCGGTCTGGGGCTCGCCCCTCATCCGGTCTTCAGTCGCGCCGGTTGGGCAGCGCATCTGGCGGATGAAGGGCGATACCCCGGGTCTCCTCCTCAGGAGGCCGCCTTGATGGACAGGCTTTCGAGATAGGCCGACGGATTTTCCGGGTCGAAGACCTTGCCGTCGAAGAAGGTTTCCTTGCCGCGCGAGGTGGAGGCGGGAAGATCGGCGACGCCGAGATCCTTGGCCGCCGCGCGCCAGATATCCTCACGGTTCACCTTCTCCACCAGCGCCTTCACATCCGTATCGGGTGCGAATTTGCCCCAGCGGATGTTTTCCGCGATGAACCAGCTGTCATGGCTGTGGAAGGGATAGGAGGCGTGATCCTGCCAGAACTTCATCTGCAGGCCGGTATTTTCCAGCACCCGGCCGTTGCCGTAATTGATATTGCCCTTGAGGCGACCGAGAACATCCTTCGGCGGCACGTTGAACCATTGGCGTTTGCCGAGGAGGGTGGACATTTCCTCCTTGTTCGCCATCTCATCGCACCATTGCTGCGCCTCCATCACGGCCATCAGCAGCGCCTTGGTGGCGTTGGGGTTCTTTTCCACCCAGTCCGCACGCATGCCAAGCGCCTTTTCCGGATGGCCCTTCCAGAGTTCGCCGGTGGTACAGGCGGTGAAACCGATGCCCTGATTAACGAGCTGCTCGTTCCAGGGTTCGCCCACACAGAAGACGTCCATGTTGCCGACCTTCATATTGGCGACCATCTGCGGCGGCGGAACGACGATGGTGGAGACGTCCTTGTCCGGGTCGACGCCGCCGGCGGCAAGCCAGTAGCGAATCCAGAGATCATGCGTGCCGCCGGGGAAGGTCATGGCGGCCTTGATTTCCTTACCTTCGGCCTTCTTCTTCTCGAAAGCAGCCTTCAATTTGGAAGCATCGAGCTGAACGCCGGTTTCGGCATATTCCCTGGCGACGGAAATGCCCTGACTGTCGAGGTTGAGGCGGGCGAGTATGGTCATCGGCACCGGCACATTGTTCTGGGTCACCTTGCCGGTGTGCATGAGATAGGGCATGGGCGTCAGAATATGCGCGCCATCGATGCCGTTCGATGCACCGCCGAGCACGAGATTGTCGCGTGTCGCACCCCAGGAGGCCTGTTTCAGAATCTCGACATCGGGCATGCCATGTTTGGCGAACAGGCCCTTTTCCGCCGCAATGATGAGCGGGGCGGCATCGGTGAGCGCGATAAAGCCGATTTTTGCACCCTTCACCTCCGGCTCCGCCGTTGCGGCGAAAGCGCCGGATGGAAAGGCCACGCGCACGGCGCTGACAAGGACGGCGGTGGCTGTCGTCTTCAGTATCGTGCGGCGGCTGACATCGCCGGAGAATATCTTTTTCATTCGCATGTTCCCCTTATTGGGCCACCTCTGCGGGTGACGTTTTCGCTTGCGAAAAAACCTGAAAATAAAAAAACGCCGCTCGGTGTTTGCGCCTGCGGAACGGGAGGTGTTCCGGGCAGCAAAACCTTGCGACGTCTGTGTCTTCTGAAAGCGCCTATGCCGCGCCTTGCTTGCCCCGATCGCCGTTGACCGGTGCAAACAGGAAGAAGCAAGCGGCGTGCCAGATTGGCAAATTAGACTTATATATTTGATATAAAAAGATAATTTATGAAATCAAGCCGATTGATTAAATTTTAATCAGCGCATTTCTTGTCTGCCGTTTGTGCAAAGCAAAAAATTCCACGCTTGAAATTTGCGCAGCCTGCAAGGTCGACGGCCCGTCAGGCATCGCCCGAGGAAGGGAAAGACGGTGCGGATGTGCGCACGGAAAAGCCGTTCACATAACCCTCGATATCAGCGGGATCGAACACCAAACCATCCACGAAACGGTCCCCTTCTTCCTGCCCCTCGATACGGATGTCGGCATCATCAGGTGCATTTCCGTCACCCAGCGCCGCCCGATAAATATCCGGCCGATAAGCGGAGAGGGCGGCGTTTACGCCCACCTCGGAAAATTCCGCCTGTCCCCAGCGGATCATCTGGCTGTAAATCCACAATGCCTGGCTTTGCCGCGGATAATTCGCATGGCCGTCATGGAAGGTGAAATATTTGTCGATCACCCGGCGATTGCCCTGGCTATCAATGCTGAACTCACCGGCAAGCACGCGGCGGATGATGCCTTCAGGCGCGCCAATATATCGGGGATCGGCAAGCGCCCTGCTGAGCGCGTCATGATTTTCAGAAACGTCACACCAGCGCGCAGCGGCGTCGAGGGCCGTCAGCAGCCGACCAACCGTTTCCCGCTGGCTTTCCGCCCATTCGGGCCTCATGCCGATCACCTTTTCCGGCGCCGACGGCCACAGGTCCTGTTTGGCCGCGACGATCCTGCCGACGCCGCGTTCGGCGGCAACGATGTTCCACGGCGCACCGACGCAGAAACCATCGATGGCGCCGGCCGCCAGCGCATCCGAGGTCAATGGCGGTGGCACCACCACAAGCTTGACGTCGTGATCGGGATGAATGCCGCCGGCCGCGAGCCAATAGCGAAATTCGTAATTGTGCGAGGAAAACGGATAGGTCATGCCGAGCGTCGGCGGCGCTTCGCCGCGCGCCCGCATGTCATCGAGCACACGCTTCAACGCCTCGGCATTTTCGAGCGCTCCCGCCGTTTCGGAAAGCCCGGTCAAAGCCTTCATCCGCGCAAACAGCCGGGTCGAAAGCGTGATCGCATTGCCACCGCTCCCAAGTGAAAAGGGTGTGATCGTCGGCGACGGATTGGATCCAAGCCCGAGCATGGAGGCGACAGGCATGGGCGACAGCATATGGGCGATATCGAATTGCCGGAACGCCAGCCGGTCGCGCACATTGGCCCAAGACACATCCTTGACGAGATCGAGCGACAGGCCTTCGCGTTCGGCAAAACCGAATTCGGCCGCGGCAATCAGAACGGAGGCGTCGACGAGCGGGATAAAACCGGCGCGCAGGATTTTCTGTCGGTCGCTGGCAACGATTGCCGGTGCGCCTGTCGTCATTCCGCTGTCTGATCCGGCCGTTTTTTCCGGTGCCGCCATATCATTCACTCCACACTGTCCGGCTGGCCTTTGTCACATCAACAGACCGGCCGCGGTGACCACGCTTTGCGCGATCTCGGAAATTTTCTTTTTCTCGTTCATCGCCGTCTGCCGCAAAAGCGCAAAGGCCTCCTCTTCGGAAAGGCCGCGCATCCTCATCAAAATGCCCTTGGCACGCTCGATGACCTTGCGTTCCTCCAGTGCCGATTTCGCCTCGGCCAGTTCCTGCTGCAGACGGCTGAAGGCATTGAAGCGGCTGACCGCCATGTCGAGGATCGGTTTGACCCTTTCCTTCTTCAGCCCGTCCACCACATAGGCGGAAACGCCGGCCTCGACGGCCGCCTCGATGGATGCGGTGTCGGAACGATCGACAAACATGGCAATGGGGCGCCCAACGGTGCGCGTCAGCTGGAACAGATGCTCCATCATGTCACGGTTGGGATTTTCAAGATCGATGAAGATGACATCGGGCTGCAGCGTCTCGATGGTGCGCGCCACGCCGTTCACCTCATGAATGACGGTGACGCGATGATAGCCGGCCTCACGCAGCCCCTCCTCGATGATGGAGGCGCGGATCGCGTTTTCGTCTATGACAAGAATGGTGAGGTCGCGAAGCGTCATGTCAGCATTGATGACGCAGCGCAGCAAACTTGGCAATCGGCTGCGCCAGCAAAAAATGAAGGGAGCAGCAAGCGCCGATTTCCCGCCTGCTGCCCGTCATGTCAGGACGCGTGTTCGACGGCGCGCTCGAGCGCCTTCAAAACCGTACGCTCGGAAAGGTTGAGATAGATTTCCATCTCGTTGCCCGCATCGGCAGCCTTGCCTTCCTCCATCAGCGACAGGATCTTGCTGTTCATGTCCACGAACGGGGAGTGCAATTGTTCAGGATCATTCAGCAGGCCGAAGCAAAGCCTGAGTTCGGCGGCGATGCGCTCGTAAAAATCACTGAGACGGACGCTGTCGAGAAGATCCACAACGGCGGCATGGAACTTCATGTTGGCGCTGCCCACACCCAGCCAGTCGGCCTGCTCACGCTTGACTTTGGCGTCTTCGACGGCAGCCCGCATGACCCGGATGGCCGGATGTTTGTGCCAGGCCTGACGCAGTGCACCACATTCCACCATGCGCCGCACCCGGTAAATATCAATCACCGATGCCATGGTGGGCACGGCGACGAACACGCCGCGATTGGCCTCATGGCGCAACAACCCATCCTTCGTCAGAAGCCGAAAGGCTTCACGCAGCGAATTGCGGGAAACGTCGAAACGTTCGCTGAAGGCTGCCTCCGAAAGGCGCTGTCCCGGCATCAGCTCACCGGAGATCAGCAGGGTACGGATACCCTTGGCCAATCGATCCGCAAGCGGCAGACCCTCTATCGTTTCCGTCATGGCGCTCCTTTCCTAAGAGCAATGCAGCATCGGGAATTCCGTGACAGGCATGTTCGGACACGGCATGATTGCCCATAGCACAAAGCATTAGCAAAGCACGAAAAAAACGTGATGAATTCATGCGCATAACGTCCAACAAATAGACAGAATAAGAGAACGATTATTATTTATTGTTGAACAATGTTGACAATTTCACGGAACAGGACAAGATCGACCGCATAAAGCATCCGCGAGGGGCGGATTGCGACAGGAGCGGAGAAAATCCATGGAGCAGAAAAAGCTCACCCCGACTGCCGATCTCAAAATGTCAAAACGCGCATCTCTTCTGGGAGCAATCTTCCTGATGGCAACATCTGCCATCGGTCCCGGCTTCATCACGCAGACAGCGACATTCACCACGCAGCTTGGTGCCGCATTCGCCTTCGGCATTCTTGCTTCCATCCTCATAGACTTCGTCGTTCAGCTCAACATCTGGCGCATCGTAACGCTGACGCGCATGCGTGCGTCCGACATCGCCAATGCTGCCATTCCCGGCTCCGGCTATCTTCTCGCCATTCTCGTCATCATCGGTGGCCTTTTCTTCAATATCGGCAATATTGGCGGCACCGGCCTCGGCCTGAACGCCATCTTCGGACTCGATCCGAAAATCGGCGGCGCCATCAGCGCGATCTTTTCCATCGCCATCTTCGTTTCCAAACGGGCCGGCCTTGCCGTTGACCGGTTCATCATCTTCGCCGGTATCCTGATGATCGTGCTGACGCTCTACGTGGCATTCGTTTCCGCGCCGCCGGTCGGTGATGCCTTCCGCCAGACCTTCCTGCCGGACACGATCAATTTCGCGACCATCACCACCATCGTCGGCGGCACTGTTGGCGGCTATATCACCTACTCCGGCGCCCACCGGCTGCTGGACCGGGGAATGGTCGGCATTGAAAACCTGCCCGCCGTCAACCGCGCGGCGCTAACCGGTATCGCCGTCACCGGCATCATGCGCTATGTGCTGTTCCTCGCCATTCTGGGCGTGGTCGCCAGCGGCGTCATCATCGATACGTCCAGCCAGGCCGCCAACCCTGCCGCACAGGCTTTCCGTTCGGCCGCGGGCGATCTCGGCTTCCGGCTGTTCGGCATCATCTTCTGGGCGGCGGCCATCACTAGCGTCATCGGCGCAGCCTATACTTCCGTTTCATTCCTGCCCGTCTTCAAGCAGGACATGAGCGAGCGTGCCCGCAATATGGCTACGGTCATCTTCATTGCCATTTCCCTGGTCTGCTACCTGTTCATCACGACACCGCCGGCAGCCATGCTGGTCTTCGTCGGCGGTCTGAACGGCCTCATCCTGCCAATCGGCCTCAGCATCTTCCTGTTTGCCGCATGGAAGCGCGAAGACCTGATGGGAGGCCATCGCTACTCGCGCATCCTGCTGGCGCTTGGCGTTCTGACTTGCGCATTGACGTGGTACATGGGCTACAAATCCGCCGGCACCATCTTCGGCCTGCTCGGCCTGTAATAAACTAAAGGGAGGCAAACATGGCCGCTATCGATCTTAACAGCGATCTTGGCGAAAGCTACGGCGCATGGCGCATGGGAGATGACGAGGCGATGCTCGCCATCGTTTCCAGTGCCAACATCGCCTGCGGATTTCACGCGGGCGACCCGGCCGGCATCTACCGCACCGTCAAGGCCGCCGCCGAAAAGGGCGTGGTCGTCGGCGCCCATGTCTCCTATCCGGACCGCGTCGGCTTTGGCCGCCGCGATCTGGACACGACCTCGGAAGAACTAATTGCCGATGTCATTTACCAGATCGGCGCGCTGAAAGGCGTCGCCGCCGCCGCCGGAACCACGGTGCGTTACGTCAAGCCGCATGGCGCGCTATACAATCGCATCGCCAATGACGCGAAACAGGGACAGGCTGTCATTGACGGCATCAAGGCCATCGATCCGTCGCTGGTGCTGATGGGCCTTGCCAATGCGCCCATCCTCGATCTTGCGCGCAAGGCGGGTCTTGCCGTCGTTGCCGAAGCCTTTGCCGACCGCGCCTATACGCCTGAAGGCCAGCTCGTTTCCCGCCGGGAAGCCGGTGCCGTGCTGCACGACGCGGCAAAAATCGCCGACCGTATGGTCCAGCTTGCCCGCGAAGGCACGCTGGAGGCTATCGACGGCAGCATCATAAAAATCGAGGCGCAATCCATCTGCGTGCATGGCGACAGCCCCGGCGCGGTTGCCATCGCCCAGGAGATTCGCCGTCGTTTCGAGGCTGATGGCATCGACATCCGCTCCTTCGCGTCCAATCTCTGAGAGGACAGCCGATGACGACACCGATATCCTATCTCAACCACACGGATGCCGAAGCCGCCCGAAAGGCTCGCGCCACCTATCGCAACGGCCTCGTCGCCCCCACCTCCGGCATTGCGCCCGGCTTCACGCAGGCGAACATGATCGTGCTGCCGCGCGACTGGGCCTTCGATTTCCTGCTTTATGCGCAGCGCAATCCAAAACCTTGCCCGGTGCTTGATGTCTCCGATCCCGGTTCGCCCACCACGCTTCTGGCGCCCGGTGCCGATCTCAGGACCGATCTGCCGCTCTATAGGATCTGGCGGGACGGCAGGCTTGCCGAGGAAACAGCCGACGCCACCGCCGCCTGGGCGGAGCGCGACGATCTCGTCGCCTTCCTGATCGGCTGCAGCTTCACCTTCGAAACGCCGATGGTGGAAGCGGGCATCGAAATCCGCCACATGACCGACAAGAGCAATGTGCCGATGTACCTCACCAACCGGCCCTGCCGCCCGGCAGGTCGGCTGAAGGGCAACATGGTCGTTTCCATGCGGCCGATCCCGGCGTCGCGCGTGGCCGATGCGGCCACCATTTCCGGACGTTTTCCGGCCGTACACGGCGCGCCCGTGCATGTCGGTGCGCCGGAGGAGATTGGCATCACCGATCTTGCGAAACCTGATTTCGGTGATGCGGTGCGGATCGAGCCGGGCGAAGTTCCGGTATTCTGGGCCTGCGGCGTCACGCCCCAGGCCGCCGTGATGGCGTCCGGCGTGCCTTTTGCCATCACCCATGCGCCGGGACACATGTTCATCACCGATATTCCCGACACCGCCTATCACGTGTGAGGATATGATGCGTTTTCTTCCCGTCAGCCTCACCACCATTCTTGTCGAACTCGCCGATCTCGATGAAACGCTGGCGCTTTTTGCCTCGCTTCAGAACGATCCGGTGGAAGGCATTGAAGAGACGGTGCCGGCTGCCCGTACCCTGATGATCCGCTTTCGTCCTGAGAAGATCGATGCCGAAGCGCTGGCCGCGCGGCTGGCAAGCCGTGATCTCTCGGCAAAAATCGCGCCTTCGGATAATCTCGTGGAAATCCCCGTCCATTATAACGGCGAGGACCTTGCCGATGTTGCCGGGTTGACCGGCATGAGCATCGAAGAGGTCATCCGCCGTCATACCGAAAGCGAATTCACCGTGGCCTTTTGCGGTTTCGCCCCCGGTTTCGGTTATCTGGTCGGCGGCGATCCGGCATTGCATGTGCCGCGCCGGCAAAGCCCGCGAACCCGCATTCCGGCCGGCTCAGTGGCGTTGGCCGGCGCCTTCAGCGGCGTTTATCCGCAAAACAGTCCCGGCGGCTGGCAGATCATCGGCACCACGCCGGTGAAGATGTGGGATATAGACCGCGATCCCGGCGCGCTTTTCCAGCCGGGTTACCGGGTGCGTTTCTTCGACATGGACAAGGCCGGCAGAACGGCCGATATTTCCATCCCGGCACCGCGCAGCAGCACGAAAGAGCCCGCAAAGGACGACCCGCATTTCGAGGTGCTCGCCGCCCCCATGCCCGCCATTTTCCAGGATCTCGGCCGTTTCGGCCAGACCGGGCAGGGCGTATCGGCCTCCGGCGCGCTGGATCACGGCGCGTTCAATGCTGCAAACCGCATCGTCGGCAATCCCGTCAATACGCCATGCCTTGAACTGACGCTCGGTGGTTTTTCCTTCAGAAGCACGAGCCGCACTGTCATCGGCATTGCCGGCGCCCCCTGCCCCGTCACCATCACCACCGCAGATCGCAGCTTCACAGCCAAGACCCATGGCCCGGTCTCCCTTGAGCCCGGTGATGTCGTTACTTTCGGCCAGCCGCCGAAGGGCATGCGCTGTTACCTTGCCGTGCGCGGCGGTTTTGACGTCGAGCCAGTGCTCGGCAGTTTCGCAACGGATACGCTGGCCGTCGTCGGCCCGGAACCGGTGGGTGCAGGCGCCATCCTGCCGCTCAAGGGCGAGAAGTCTGGTCTTTCCAGCGTGTCGATCGATGAGGTTCCGGCCTTCGAACCACCGGCAACCGGCGAGGTCGTGACACTGGACGTCGTTCTCGGCCCCCGCACCGACTGGTTCACGCAAAAGGGTATAGAGACCCTGACCAGCCAGCTCTGGCAGGTCACCCCGCAATCGAACCGCGTCGGCATTCGCCTTGCCGGCGAGGTGGCGGTGGAACGCAAGGACAGCGCCGAATTGCCGAGCGAAGGCACGGCGACCGGGGCGATCCAGATTCCCCATAGCGGCCAGCCGGTTCTCTTCCTTGCCGACCACCCCCTGACCGGCGGTTATCCCGTCATCGGCGCGGTGGCGGAATATCATCTCGATCTTGCCGGGCAGATCCCGGTCAACGCCAAAATCAAATTCCGCCCGATCGGCCCCTTTGCCGAAATCGCGGCCAAGAACATAGAATCCCGAGGAGAAGAGCGATGAAAAAAGTGCTGATTGCCAATCGCGGCGAGATCGCGGTCCGCATCATCCGCGCATGTCGCGATTACGGCCTGCAATCGGTCGCCGTTTATGCAGACCCTGATCAGGACGCGCTTTTCGTCCGGTTGGCGGATGAGGCCTATGGGCTGGAGGGCGTACGTCCCGCCGAAACCTATCTCGATATCGCCAAGCTGATCACAATTGCCAAACGCGCCGGCGCCGATGCCGTGCACCCCGGTTACGGCTTCCTGTCCGAGCGCGCCGAATTCGCACAGGCCGTGCTCGATGCCGGCCTCATCTGGATCGGCCCGGACCCACAGGTCATCGAAGCACTGGGCGACAAGGTCGAGGCGCGGCGCATCGCCACCGGTGTCGGCGCGCCGCTGGTTGCCGGCAGCGACGGCCCGGTCTCTTCCGCAGCCGAAGTCACTGCCTTTGCCGAACAGCACGGCCTGCCCGTCGCCATCAAGGCGGCGCATGGCGGCGGCGGGCGCGGCCTGAAAGTCGCGTGGAAAATGGAAGAGATCGCCGATCTCTACGAATCCGCCGTTCGCGAGGCAACCGCCGCCTTTGGCCGCGGCGAGTGTTTTCTGGAACGCTTCCTCGACCGGCCGCGCCACATCGAGGCGCAGGTTCTCGCAGACAAGCATGGCAATGTGCTCGTCCTCGGCACCCGCGACTGCTCGCTGCAGCGCCGGAACCAGAAACTGATCGAAGAAGCTCCTGCTCCCTTCCTATCCGCCGAACAGCGCCAGAAAATCCATGCCGCCGCCAAGGCAATCTGCGCCGCTGCTGGTTATTCGGGAGCCGGAACGGTCGAATTCCTTCTCGGCGTCGATGGCACGATTTCCTTCCTCGAGGTCAATACGCGCCTGCAGGTGGAACATCCCGTTACCGAGGAAACCACCGGCATCGATCTGGTCATCGAACAATTCCGTATTGCCGAAGGCCACAAACTGCGCGTGCTTGAAACGCCGGAACCGCGCGGCCATTCGATGGAATTCCGCATCAATGCCGAAGATCCCGGCCGAGGCTTCCTGCCGACGCCCGGCTCGATCTCGGTCTTCGATGCGCCCTCCGGCCCCGGCATTCGCATGGATAGCGGAGTCGTCAGCGGCTCCAGCGTGCCGGGTGTGTTTGACTCGCTGATGGCAAAACTCATCGTCACCGGTGTGGATCGCGATCAGGTTCTGCGCCGCGCCCGCCGTGCGCTGAAGGAATTCCGCATCGAGGGCATCGCCACCGTTCTGCCGTTCCATCGCGCTGCGATCGAGACGGACGATTTCATCGGCACCGATGGGTTCAAGGTTCATACCCGCTGGATTGAAACCGATTTCGCCGCCATGCCGGATGCCATGGAACGCCCGGCACCGACCGATGATCCGTCGATTACCCGAACCTTTCTGGAAATCGACGGCAAGCGCGTCTCCGTCGGCCTGCCGAGCCTGCTGCTATCAGGGCTTGGTGCAGTCAGCGGCGGGAATACGGCTGCTCCCGGTGCCGCGATCAAGGAAAAGGAAGGCGAAATCACCGCTCCCGTTTCCGGCACCCTGCAATCTTTCAAGGTGAAAGACGGTGAGACGGTTGCCGAAGGCGATCTTCTCGCCGTCATGGAAGCCATGAAGATGGAAACGCAGATTGTTGCCACCAAGGCCGGCAAAGTCACCCTGATCGTCAAGGAAGGCGACTATCTGCAGGCGGGCGCGGTCCTCCTCGACATAGCCGGCTAATATACGGACGGCCAGAGGCCTCACAATTGCAGATCGCGCATCTCCGGCGGCGGAACCCTTTCGCCGCCGGGCCGTTTATGGCGCGACCTGCTAACCATCGTGAGGGAAATATGGCCGGACGCACCTTGCTTCAATTCTTCCATTGGTACTATCCGAGCGGAGGGAAATTATGGAGCGAGGTGGCCGAAAAGGCCGAAAGCCTTGCTAAAATGGGCATCACCGATATCTGGCTGCCACCGGCCTACAAGGGTGCCGCCGGTGGTTATTCGGTGGGTTATGACACTTACGATCTCTTCGACATCGGCGAATTCGACCAGAAGGGCACCGTCGCCACCAAATATGGCGATCGCGCCGCTCTCGAACATGCCGGCCGGACTCTGAAGGAAAACGGCATCCGCGTCATTCACGACGTGGTTCTCAACCATAAGATGGGTGCGGATGAGAAGGAGAAGGTGCGGGTTCGCCGCGTCAATCCCGAAGACCGCACAGAGATAGACGATGCGGATTTCCCGGCACTCGCCTATACACGCTTCACCTTCCCCGGCCGCAACGGCAAACATTCCAAATTCATCTGGGACCTGAAGTGCTTCAGCGGTGTCGACCACATTGAGGAGCCGACCGAAGACGGCATTTTCCGCCTCGTCAACGAATATGGCGACGGGGAATGGAATGAGGAAGTCGATCAGGAAAACGGCAATTTCGATTATCTGATGGGTGCGGATGTCGAGTTCAGAAACCGGGCGGTTTATGAGGAGCTGAAATATTGGGGCCGCTGGCTCTCCGAACAGATACAGGTCGATGGCTTCCGCCTGGATGCCGCCAAGCATATTCCGGCATGGTTCTTCCGCGACTGGGTCGGCCATATGCGCGAAACGGTCGATCCCGATCTTTTCGTCGTGGCGGAATATTGGCATCCCGATATCGACGCGCTGAAAAGCTATCTCGACCTCGTCGACAAGCAACTGATGCTTTTTGACGTCGCCCTTCATCACCGCTTCCACGATGCCTCCAAACAGGGGGGCGATTTCGACATGCGCAGCATCTTTGACGGCTCGCTGGTGTCGGCCGTTCCCGACCACGCCGTCACGCTCGTCGACAATCATGACACGCAACCGCTGCAATCGCTGGAAGCGCCGGTGGAACCGTGGTTCAAGCCGCTGGCCTATACCATCATTCTTCTGCGCGAAGAGGGCGTTCCGTGCGTCTTTTATCCCGATCTGTTCGGCACGAGCTACACCGATACCGGCAATGACGGCAACGAGTACAAAATCGACATGCCCGCAATCGAATGCCTGCCGAAGCTCATCGAAGCACGCAGCCGTTTCGCCAATGGCGCGCAGACGGATATTCTCGATGATGCAAGCTGCATTGCCTTTGTCCGCCACGGTACCGCAGATGCGCCAGGTTGCGTGGTGGTGATGTCAAATGGCGAGCCGGCGCAGAAAGAGGCCGATCTCGGCCCGGACCATGGCGGTTCAGTCTGGCGCGACTTTCTCGGACATAGCGAGGAACAGATCACCCTTGATGAAAACGGCAAAGGCGTCTTCCCCACCAATGGTGGCAGCGTCAGTGTCTGGGTTCCGGCCGCCTCCGAGTGAAGGCCAATCACGTTGATCCGGCAGCACCGATCATTCGGCGGATACGAGACGGCGCGGACCTGCGCCGTCATCGGCCAGAATGTCGTTCGGATTGCGCAAGGGGCAGTCGTCCAGCGAAAGACAACCGCAACCTATACAGCCGGTAAGCTGATCGCGCAGCATGACGAGGCTGTTGATGCGAAGCTGAAGCATCTCCCGCCAGGACTGGGAGAAACGGCGCCAGTCCGCTGTCGTCGCCACCCTGTCCTGCGGCAGGTCCGCCATCGCATCCCTGATAATGCTGAGCTGGATACCGGCCCGCTGCGCGATGCGGATGATGGCGATGCGCCGCAGGACGGCGCGATGATAGCGACGCTGGTTGCCTGAGGTGCGCCAGCCTTCGATCAAGCCTTTTGCTTCATAAAAATGGATGGTGGAAACGGCAACGCCGCTGCGATGGGCAACTTCCCCCACCGTCAGGCTGTGCTTGGATACGGTATTTTCCATTCTGGCTCCTGCTTCCGGAACGATTTCCGCTCGGGAAATGCGGAAACACATGAAGAGCAGCCGGTATAATTCCTCAACTATAGTTGAGGTCAATAGGCGACAGTCAAAAAAGAGGCGCCTGATGGCGCCTCCGAATGTCGTCAATATGGCCGGGGATCAGAACTTCGCCGTCATGCTGATCCAGAAACGGCGGCCTTCCATCACGGTATTGAAATCATCGGTGCCGACATCCTTGTCAAAGACGTTATAGATGGCCGCGTTAAAATCGACATTTTCAGCAACCGCATATTTCGCGCCAATATCGAGGGTCGTGTAGGCCTCATATTTGCGACCGGCCTTGCCGTTGATCGTCACCGGTGTACCGTTGGTGCCGATGCGCGGTCCGGCATTGATTTCCGATCCGTGATAATTCAGCGAAGCCCAGGCCTCCAGACCGTCGATCGGGGTCACCCAGTCGCCGCGCAGATTGGCCATATGTTCCGGCGTCCGCGCCAGCGGGAAGCCTTCATAATCGCCGGTCTTCTGTTCGGAATGCGTGTAGGTATAATTGCCGCGCAGCGTCAGTTCCGGCGTCGCATACCAGGTTGCCGTGAGTTCCACGCCCTGAATGACCGCATCGTCGATATTGTAATTATACCAGAGGCGATAGTTGCGATCCTCGCTCCAGCGGGCCGGCGTCCCATCCGGATTGAGTACCAGCGCGTTGGAAATCTTGTCCTTGAAATCGGTGTAGAAATAGGTGGCGCCAAGGGCGACGTCACCATTGTCCCAGAGTGCGGCCACTTCGTAGCTCGTGCTCTTCTCCGCTTCCAGGCCCGGATCGCCGATGATCACGCCGCAGGTACCGCTCGGACCATAGGTGCAGCCGCCGCCGCCCGTCGTATAGGCGTAACCGGGCGCAATCTGGCGGATTTCAGGCGCGCGAAAACCGGTGGAAACGCCACCCTTGATGGTCAGCTCTTTCGTCGCGCTCCAGACACCGTAAAGGCGCGGGCTGAAATGGTTGCCGTATTTTTCGTGGTTATCGAGACGAAGCCCACCCGTCAGCGCGAAATTATCGACGATGCGCCACTCATCCTCGACAAAAAGCGCCCATTGCGTCGCGGAAAATGTTTCATCGAGACCGGTGCGGCGTCCCGGATTCTGGTCCGTCAGTCGCGCCTCGAAATATTGGCCGCCCGTAACCATTGTGTGGTTGCCAAACAATTCGAACGGCGTGGTAAACTTACCGTCTAGAACGGTGTTGCGCACCTCCGGCGAGCGCGGATTTTCCGTCACCCGTCCCGTACGGATGTTCCGGGTGAAATTGGTACGCTCCGACCATTCCTGCTGGAAAGAGAATTCGGATGTGGTCGGCCCCCACCGGCCGGTATGCGACAATGACCAATGGTCGCGGGTATTGGTATTGTAGGTGCCGTTGGCGTCCGTCGCCGCCAGCGTGTCGCCGGGCTCGGCGCTACGGCGCAGTCGGGTCTTGCCGGCTTCGAGGTAGATGTCGTGGTCCTCATTCGGCGTGAATGTCAGGCGGCCGTTGAAGTCATATTCCCTGGCACCCGTGGTACCGCTCAGGACACGGTCTTCGCCGCGCGTGAAACCCCTGCCCCAGACCTGCAGGCCCAGTAGATCCTTCAATATCGGCCCATTGGCATACCAGGAGACCTGGCCGCTATTGCCGAATTTGGAGTGCTGCTGCGCTGTACCTTCCGTGGTGACGGAACCGGACCAGACATCGCCAACCTTGCGGGTGATGATGTTGATGACACCGCCCATGGCATCCGAACCATAAAGCGAGGACATCGGGCCGCGCACCACCTCGATACGTTCGATCGCCGAAACCGGCGGCACGAAGCTCTGCTCGAAGCCGGAATTGCCGTTGGTACGGGCATCGCGGGTGCTCTGACGCTTGCCGTCAACGAGGATCAGCGTGTAGGCGCCGGGCAGGCCGCGAATGAAAACATCCTTTTCATTGGCGATACCGGTGACGGATACGCCCTGCACTTCGCGCAAGGCATCTGTGAGGTCACGATAGGACCCTTTTTCCAGATCCTCCCGCGTTACCACCGTGATGCTGGCAGGCGCATCCTTAACATTCTGCTCAAAGCCGGACGCGGTGACGACGATCTGCTGGAGAACCGTGGTTTCCTCGGACGCCTGCTGTGCGAAGGCGGGCAGAGCAATGCTCAGCGCCGTTCCCGCCAGTGCTGCCGAAATACCAGCTTTTATTACTGTCGCAGACATATTCTGACCGCGGTACTTCAATTCCATGTTACGCCCCCGCATTTAACTTGAGAATTTAACACCACTTATTTAGGAGGGAGTGCGGGCGCAATGCGTTTGTTTTCGAACAGTTCTAAATTCCAGAAATTGCAAAAAGGGCTCCCCTGATCAGCGGCGGAGTAAAAAAATCGCAAGATGACAACCGGCAAGAGAAAAGACGAACCAGCCTCCACCACAAGACCCGACAGGCTGGGGCAGCTGAAATTACTTGTCGCCTTCGACGCGTTGTTGCGCGAAGGCAGCGTCAGCCGTGCCGCCGCGGGCATGGGACTGCCGACGTCGTCGATGAGCCGCATATTGCAGCAGCTCAGGGAGAAATACGGCGACCAGCTGTTTTTGCGCACCGGCCAGGGTCTGCGTCCAACCCCCTTTGCCGAGAACATGCGGCTGCGAATCCGCTCACTGGCAGCGGAAGCGGAAAATCTGATGGATTATTCGCAGGAGAAACCGGAAACGCCCGCAGCAGCCCATAAAACCGGTTGGGAACGACCGGTGCTGATGAAGGCTCCGCCGCTTTCACTGCGCCCCAGCGTTCTTCTGGAGGGACAGCCGACACCGGAAAATATTGCCGACCGTCTCGCGCGGATCGGCCACAATGCCGATCCGCAACAAAGGCTTGCCAAATATATTGCAACCTCGGCGATGGGCATCGGCAACAGCCGCCCGCTCAGCCAGAAGGAGGCGATGGACGCGCTGGCGATCATCCTTGACGGCAATGCCGATCCTATACAGATCGGCGCTCTGCTCGCTACCATGCATTACCGTGGCGTGACTGCGGCGGAGCTTGCCGGTTTTATCGAAGCCATGTGGCAGCATATCGGAAGGGACCGGCACCGGGCGGCCACCGTCGATCTCGACTGGCCGGCCTATATGTCGCCCAAACATCGCGATGCGCCCTGGTTTCTGCATTCGGCCCGCCTCGTGGCCATGTCGGGACACAGCGTCCTGTTGCACGGTCATGTGGGGCAGGGAGAAAATGGCGGCAAGCTCGAACTTGCTGCGGAAGCCTGTGGAATTCCCGTTTGCCATTCTCTTTCGCAGGCGGCCGAGGCAACGGCGTCCGAACGGATTGCCTATCTGCCGATCGGCGGCCTGTCCCTGCAATTCCAGGCTCTGCTTGGCCTGCACGGCATCCTGGAAATGCGCTTGCCGCTCAACACGGTTGTGCACCTTCTTAATCCGCTGCGCGCCAGGAGCGGCATCATTGGCGTTGCCCGCCCTTCCTATCAGGAGCTTCACCGGGACACGGCGCGGCTGCTCTGCGTCGAAAACCTTGCCATTCTCGGCAATACACGGGATTTCGCCCAGTTCACGCCGTTCCGCAGCACGCGGATTTTCGGTCTTTCGATGGGCAAAGACATCGAGTTCATCGTTCCCGCTCGCGAAACCCCACCGGCCGAAATGCCGACCATGTTCACCAGTTTCGAATATTGGCGGGCGGTCTGGACCGGAGCCGCCAGAGACGAGAGGGCAGAAACCACCATCCTCTCCACCACCGCCATCGCATTGATGCTGGTCAACGACATGACCATGTCATTTGAAGACGCCTATGCCCGCAGCCTGAGGCTCTGGCACGACAGGGCGCGCAATTTCACCAACGCCTGACGCTATGTCGCCTTGTGCCAGAGAATGGTTTGAGAGTTACCGCGCATCCGCTTTTGTTCCGCCCTGCTCAGGCATCCCCATCGAGATAGGTGCGATATTGCACATAATCCCTGCTTGGTTGCCCGTCGACGATTTCGGGCGGCCGACCCATGCCATCGGTCATATATCCCGCATCTTCAAGCTCCGCCTTCAGGAGCCTCTCAATTGCGATCTGCCGGGGCAACGCATTGTCCGCCATATAGAGAGCGACAGCCAGCTCCATGTCGTCAGGGAAAATCATCGGCGCGGCGTTCCTTCAAAATCATCATGCAAGAACGCACGGGAAGAGCGAAGGTTCAATTCTATCGCGCCGGCCTGAACCACAGGCTTTTACTTTGATGATCGGATGCTCCGTGACGGATCGTTTCGCCCCATGATCAGCGCAGCATCACGACCAATCTGAGCGGCCACTCAACGGCCTTCGGGGTTCATATGGCACGGGCTTTTCGCGGTGAAAGCCGTAATTATGGCCAGACAACCGGTTTCTGAACTCGAAATGGCTCTGACTCAAGCGGTTGAAACCAATCAGGGAAAAACGCAAACGAAAGCTAATTGGCATTTAACTTTCATTACATTGCATTAACCATAGAAACCAACTTGGCTGAAGTGTAGCAGCAGCCACGTATCGAATCTTCGGAACTTTCGGAGACAGCGTAAATATACCCGCGGACAGGTCTTTTCGCAAGCTGCCGCCATTTCCTGCACGTTTGGATGTCACGCCCTCATGCCGGCCTCCAGCCTATCCGTGCGTCCACGCAGCTGCGCAAGCAGCATGGCTTGAAGATCGAAGCCACCTTCCTGTGCCTTACGGGTCAGATTGCGCAGATATCCGCCGAGGGAGCTGATCTGGTCCGCTTTCTGCAGCAGGCAGGCAAGGATGGCCGCCGTTCCCTGTCGGCCGAAGGTGCCGAGCGCTTCCTGATAGGCGGACTGGCTGACGTTAAACATGGTTTTGATCACGGATGTTGCGACTTCCAGATCGCGCCAGCCGGTGACGGCTCCTCCGGGTGCATAGAGCGAAATATCAGGGCAAGCCTTCAAAACCAAAACAATATCAGGAACAAAAAATTGCTTATGAAGAACAGCCTTGGGCGATGGTGGTGGAGATTTCGCACTGTCGGTTACCGCAGGTGCGGATAGTTGCGCTGGTGCAACTGATGGCGCTGAAGTTGCGGTTTCGCGCAAATCGTGCGGTTCAGATATGGATTCGGATTCTGAATTCTTTATGAGGCGCTCATTTTGGCAGTCATTGCCGCTCAAATTTTCCGGTTTTTCCAGATTTTCCAGATAGTTGGTCACTTCCGCCCGCAGGGAGGCCAAAAAACCGGCGATTTCCCTGAGTTCAGCAGGCTTTGAATTGCGGCCGAGCGAACTGGCAATGGCGTTATAGCGCGTCTGAAATCCTTCGGATGTTTCGGTCTGGCCACTGGCCGCGATCATTTCGCAGAGTTTCTGGATGTCACGACGGCAGAGGCTGATGCTTTCACGAAGCCGTTGAAGATCGAGCCGCTCGCGAATGATACCTTCAGCCAGTTCCTCTATTTCCGCTTTGCGAGCGAGAAGCGGCGCCAGCGAAAATCCGTAAGCTTCGCTGATCTCCCCTCCCCGGTGTTTCCGGGCATAACGTTTCCCGTTCGGGCTGTCTTTGCGGATAATGAGACCGGCTTCGACAAGGGCGCAGAGATGCCGGCGCAATGTCTGTTCGGCCATGCCATGGGCCCTGAGCGACAATTGCGCATTGGAGGGGAAGACGACCAGGCCGGCTTCGCTGCAGAGTTCATTTTTGGGATAAAAACTCAAAAGCGCGTTGAGGACGGCAAGCGAGCGATCGGTCACGCCGAGCAATGGCCTTGCTTCGCAAACCGAACGATAGAGTTTCCATTTATCGACCGCTTCGGTCTTCCTGTTTTTTTGTGCGGCAAACTGGGTTGCGAGGACGCCAAACGACATCGCTCGCCGCCCAAAGGGCGTCGTTACACATGTGCTGTCCATGTCTTTCACCTTTCACAAGGCAAAAGAAAATCGCTCACCGAAAAATTCGATGCCAAGACTCTTGACTATGATTCGCGGAAATGAGATTCTTCGGGTGCTTAAATCAAAGAAAGGCTTCCGCGCGGCAACGTTCGGGGGCTTTTTTCTTTTGTGATGCGTCTCCTGTTAGTCGTTCGAGTTAAAGATCACTGCTTGGACCGGTATTCGGCAAACAGCGCCTGAAGATGTTCCAGAACGAAATCGGCAAATTCCGGTGCTTCGTTCTTGTCGATCGAGATATCCAGCTTGCGGTCGCTTTCGACCACTTTTGCCAGACGGTTGCCGGTTTCCGATGACCAGACGCCGGTTTTTTTCGCCTGTGCCTTGGGTTTCAGGAAGTCGAGAAGTGACTTGAAACGTTCTTCGGATGGAAGGGCGGCAACGGATGCATCTTTGACATAAGCGCGTGCGGCTTCCTTGACTTGCGACGAGGAAAGCTGGTCGGCCAGGTCCATCCAGTTGCGGCGGCCGACACTTGGCGCCGGACCGATGAGATCGACCAGATCCTCCGGAATGCGGCCGACGACCGACAGCATGTTGGAAAGATCGCCCTTGTGCAGGGACATTGCCGCCATGATCGTATCGCGCGGAAACCGCATCTGCAGTTTCTGGGCAAAGCGCGCCTTCTCGATATAGGTGAGATCGCGGCGCTCGTTGTTTTCCTGTCCCTGGGCGACGACCAGCTGTTCATCGCTGAGATCGCGGACAACGGCCTTGACCGGAATGCCAAGGCTCGACACGGCGCGCAGACGACGATGACCAAAAGCAACCTGATAACGACCCTGGAATTCGGGATGCGGGCGCACCAGAATGGGAACCTGCTGGCCCTGTTCGCGAATGGCTTCCACCAGACCCGCATCAGCCTCTTCGGAAGCCGGCATACGATCGGGTATGAAGGAGGGGTCGATATCGGCAGGGTTGAGGGAAACTATCGTCAAACCCTCGGCAAGCCGTTTTTCGATCTCCTCAGCCCGTTTGGCGCGTTCAGAGACCTCGTTCAGAGACTGGCCAATCATACCGACCGGTGAGTTCAGAACATCTGTCACGAGCTCAGGAGAACCAAGGATGGGTCTGATGCGTGGCCGTGCCCGTTCAGGCGCTGCGTCACTATTGTCAGTGCCCGGTGTACCGAGGTTTGCGAAGATCTGTTTTCTGCTCATGCTGCCCTACCCCACGCCTTTTTAATCAGTCCTTCGATTTCAGCGTTCACGTTGTTCATGGCTTCCAGCGCCCGGTCATAGGTCGAGCGGGTGAACTGGGTTCTCTCCACTTCAAAAAGCGTCTGGTTGGTCAATCCGGCATCGGACACGGCCGTGCTCTTCAACATCGGGTGATTGAGGACGTTTTCACCGAAGATCGAACGCAGGAAAGCAACCATCTGGTTTTGCGGTCCGTCGCTTGGTTCAAAGCGGGTGATCAGATAACGCATCCAGTTATAGTCGGATCGCGCGCCGGCCCGGCCGATTTCAGCGAGAAGATCGCCAGTCATGGCCAGAAACTGATTCATGGACATGACGTCGAGCATCTGCGGATGAACGGTAACAAGAACCGAGGTTGCCGCGGTGAGCGCCGAAAGCGTGAGATAACCGAGTTGCGGCGGGCAATCGATCACCACCACGTCGTAGAAATTCTGCGCCTGGGCGATCGCCTGGCCAATGCGGGCGAAAAACAGGGTATCGCCCGGTGCACGGCGCATCAGCGCGCGCGGTGTATCATGTTCGAACTCCATAAGCTCCAGATTACCGGGAACGATATGAAGGCCGGGAATATAGGTACCACGAACGATTTCGGCGATTGGCCGACGTTCTTCGTCGTAGCGGATCGCGCCGTAGAGCGTTTCGTTCGGGCCGACATCAATCTCCGGCTGATGACCGAAGAGAGCGGAAAGACTTGCCTGCGGATCGAGGTCGATTGCAAGAACCCGATAACCGCGCAATGCGAGATATTGCGCCAGATGCGCCGAGGTCGTGGTCTTTCCCGAGCCGCCCTTGAAATTCATGACGGCGATAACCTGCAGTTCTTCACCGTCACGTCGGTGCGGCAGGTAACGGCGTGTGCCGCGGGCGCCCTGATCAAGCAGCTTTCTGATCTCGAGCATATCCTCAACGGAATAGGAGCGGCGGCCGGTAGCCTGCGCGGCGTCAAGTTCCGGACGCTCGGCTGCGATCTGGCGAAGATAAGCCTCGCCGATACCAATCAGCCGCGCTGTTTCGGCCGGCGAGAAGTTTCGCATGCTCTTTTCAGTGTGCGGTGAAAATGTATTTGCATTATGCGCCTGCAATTGGGCTGACAGTGCAGCCGAATGCTGTTGTATAAGGCCCGTCAGGTCGGGGGCCCCTTCAGCACGTCTTGAGTCGGCACTCTGTGTCATATGTCTTCTTTCGCTCGATATCGCAGTGGCGGTTTTTTTCGAAAAAGGCGGTTTTTTCCGCAACTGAGATATAAGCGCCGATTCTCTTTTTGGCGCAATAGGCTTTTTTCCCGGATGCGAAAGTGCTGCTAAGGCATTGTGGAAGAATCACATTTGGGTTTTGTGACAGTTTGACGGTTAGCCGCGGCAAACTTTCATTTCTGCCGCCCGGTTTGGGGGTGATTGTTGGCTCCTTTTGTGAATTGTTTCGGGTGACGAAGTTAGCCGCGGCTAACTTTACCGGCGAGCTTTCCGATTCAGGGTCAGCCCCTGCCACGGAAAGTGAAGGGTGGACATTCGCAGGTGTTTAATCTCTACTCGATGACTAGAGTATCAAGGGGCCTGGCGCCCTCGTTCGGCTATTCATACTGTCGCAGGTTGGAGGAATGAATGTCTTATGATGTCGCTCTTGTCGGGTCGGGATTCTCGGCCATCTGTACCGCCGCTCATCTTCTCTCTTCTTTACCGGCGGATGCCTCGATCGCGATTGTTGGCGATGAGTCAGATTTCGGTCGCGGTACGGCCTATCGTACGGAGCTGCCCTATCACCGGCTTAATGTGCCGGCAGGCCGTATGAGCGTCTTTCCAGATCGTGCCGACGATTTTCTTGATTGGTTGAGGGAAAATGGGATTGGGGACGATCCGCTGCTGTTCGCATCGCGTGGTGACTATGGACTTTATCTCAGGGACAGGCTCGCTTCTCTGTTAAGAAGCCGTGAGCAAAGGGCGCGGGTGGATTTCATCCGCGCAAAGGCGTCGGCCTGTCGCCCCGACGATGAATTCGGATTCGCCTTCACTCTTGAGAATGGCGAGAGATTGCACGCGCAAAACGTTGTTTTGTGTCTGGGTGTCGGGGCGGCGAGTTTGCCGGTGCAAACCATCACGAAGGATGAGGCGAGGCCCCAGCATGTGATCGGCCATTGCTGGCAGCCTGGATGGCTGTCGCGCGTAAAGGCCGGCGACCGTATCTGTATTCTCGGCTCCGGCTTGACGATGATTGATCAGGTGCTGACGCTTCGGGGGAAAGGTCATCGTGGACCGATCCACGTCCTGTCTCGCCGGGGCCTTGTTCCGCATCCGCATATCAGCCCGCCTTTACCGCCTGTTGATCCACGTCTTCCGAAGGATACGACGGAGATCAGCCGTCTGTTGCGCGCTCTGCGTGAGCAGGTACGGGGCGGTGTGCCCTGGCGCACGGTGATGGATGGGTTGCGTCCCAGGACCCAGTCGCTTTGGCAAAACCTCACGCCGGAACAACGCGGCAGATTTCTTCGCCATGCCTTACCCTGGTGGAACATCCATCGACATCGTATCGCACCGGAAGTTCATGCGGCTTTCGAGAAGCTGCTGACGGAAGGCGTTCTGGAGATTCATGCGGGTTATCTCCACTCCGTCGACGAGCAGGAGGAGGGGATAGTCCTGCGGTACCGGCGCCGGCATACGCAGATATTAAGGGAGTTGCAGGTGGACTGGGTGGTAAACTGCACTGGCATGGAGCGGGCGGGTATTGGCCATTCGCGTCTGCTGGAAACCATGCGTGACGATGGTGTGCTTCTGCTCGATTCCCTCGGCCTCGGTGTGGAGGTGGATGAGCAATCCCGGCTGCTGAGAGCGGATGGGCTGGTCTGGCCCGGCCTTTTTGCTGCCGGTGCGCTGACCGCTGGCCGCTTCTGGGAGATAACAGCTGTTCCGGATATTCGCGTTCAGGCGCAGCGGATCGCACAAGGCGTTACGGACAGGGTGTCGTCCCGGCATAGGATTTCAGCACAGGTGTAACCAGCTGAATGCGAGGCGCGCGCGAGATCACGTGCTGTGCCGTTGATGAGATCGACGGGTTCGCGCTTCTCGATTTCAGGATGTTAGCCGCGGCAAACTTTTGCGTTGAAAGGTAGCCATCGAAAGCTCCAATTTGTTGGCTTCAACGGCCGAAGGCCGGGCGGAGATGACCCTTACGGCAACCGGAGCCAGTCAAAACGGATTTTTCCTGCTGATCAACAATGGCTCCGTAGAGCATCGCTATCAGGATACGTTTTGTCGTCATGGGAGGGTCGATCCATGGCAAACGTATCGAGTTGCTAAATAATTTACATCACTTGTGGAATATCGCCTGAAAACCGTCTATAAATCCCCTTAAATGTGAAAATGATGAAAATTATTTGCGAGGTATTGATGGACAAGCACAAGCTGGTGAGGTTCGAGGCGGCCGACAATCAGGCTGGTGGGCAGCGCCGACCGTTCGCCAAGGCTGTGCGGGCAGGCGATTTCGTCTATGTTTCCGGACAGGTGCCGACGGTTGACGGCGAGGTGATGACGGGCGGCATCGTGGCGCAGACGGAGCAGGTCGTTGCCAATATCAAGGATGTCCTGGCGCTTGCCGATTGCACGCTCGCCGATGTGGTGAAGGTCAATGTCTGGCTGGACGACGCCCGGGATTTTTCGAGCTTCAATGCCGTTTTCCAGAAATATTTCATCGATCACCCGCCTGCACGCTCGACCGTACAGTCGCCGCTGATGGTCGATGCAAAGGTGGAAATGGACGTTATCGCTTATAAGCCGTTGGCTTAAGTGTCTGATTTTATTAGATTCGAGAGTATATGATGAGCTATCCCTGGCCCGAAGAGGGCACACGACTCGATGCGATTTCGACACCAATGCCGGTGATCGATGAGGATCGGCTTGCCGCCAATATTCTCAGGGCGCAATCTTATCTCGATCGTCATGGCAAGGCATTTCGCCCGCATATCAAGACGCACAAGATACCGGCTGTGGCCAGACAGCAGCTGCAGGCGGGGGCTATCGGCATCAATTGCCAGAAGGTCAGCGAGGCCGAGGTTTTCGCGGATGCCGGCTTTAACGATATCCTGATTACCTACAATATTCTCGGCGCAGCGAAATTGTTGCGGTTGAAGGCGCTGAATGCACGTGTCGCTCAATTGACCGTTGTGGCCGACAGCGCTGTAACGATTGCCGGCCTGGCGGGTGTATTCGATGCGGAACGGCCGCTTGCCGTGCTTGTCGAGTGCGATACCGGTGGAAAACGCTGCGGTGTGCAAACCCCGGAGACTGCATTGATGCTTGCGGAAATGATCGTCGCGGCACCGGGTCTCGTCTTCAGGGGCATTTTGACCTATCCGGCACCGGGTGGTGCAGAAAAGGTCGAGAACTTTATTCAGCAAACCATGGCGCTACTTGCCGCAAAAGGCATAGAATGCCCGGTTCGTTCCAGCGGCGGGTCGCCGGATTTTTACGCCGCACATCTCGTGCCTTCGGCAACCGAGCACCGGGCGGGCACCTATGTCTATAATGACCGCTCCATGCTGCGCGCCGGCCATTGCACGGCCGGCGATCTGGCAATGCATGTTCTTGCCACAGTGGTATCGCGGCCCACGCCCGGTCGGGCCGTGCTCGATTGCGGATCCAAGGCTCTGACTTCCGATCTCCTCGGTTTCAGCGATTATGGGCTGATCGAAGGTTATGAAGGTGCAAAAATCATCTCGCTCTCGGAGGAACATGCGGTTGTCGATCTATCCGGCTGCACTTCCGGCGGGCCGGAAATCGGCGATGTGGTCAGGGTCGTGCCGAACCATACCTGCGTTGTCAGCAATCTTTTCGACAGGATGGTTTTTCATCGCAACGGTCTGGTGACCCGGGTTGAAGATGTCGCTGCGCGCGGTACGGTCTGGTAAAATTATCCGGCTAATTAATTAACGCGATGGATGCGGCCAAAAGGCAGTTCCGCTAACGAGAATCACGAAAATGCGCATATTCACGGCGTCACTTGCCACCGAAACCAACACGTTTTCTCCCGTCCCGACGGATATGGCGGCTTTTCGCGCGGCTTTTTATGCCGGGCCGGGTGAGCATCCGGAAACGCCGACGCTCTGCTCGTCACCAGTTCCTATTCTGCGTCGTCGCGGCAAGGCGGAAGGGTTTACGGTAATCGAGGGGACCTCCTGCTGGGCGGAACCAGCAGGCCTCATCCAGCGCCAGACCTATGAAACCCTGCGTGATACGATTCTCGCGGAGCTGCAGGCGGCCCTGCCGGTTGATGCTGTCGTTCTCGGCCTCCACGGCGCAATGGTGGCACAGGGTTATGACGATCCGGAAGGCGATTTCCTGTCGCGCATCCGTGCAATGGTGGGGCCGGACGTGCTGATTGCAGCGGAATTCGATCCTCATAGCCATCTGACGGCACGACGGGTGGAAAATCTCGATCTCATGGCGACGTTCCTCGAATTCCCCCATACCGATTTCGAAGAGCGTGGCGAACATGTCGTTGAATTGGCGTTGCGTACCCTGCGCGGCGAAATCAAGCCTGTCATTTCGACCTTCGATTGCCGCATGATCACCATCTATCCGACCAGCCGCGAGCCGATGCGATCCTATGTGGACCGGTTGAAGGCGATGGAGGGGAAGGGTGGCGTGCTGTCGATTTCCGTTATCCACGGTTTCATGGCGGGCGATGTGCCGGACATGGGCACGCGCATCGTTGTCGTCACCGATGGCGACCGGCAGAAGGGCGAGGCGCTGGCCGAAAAGCTCGGTCATGAACTTTATGCCATGCGCAAACTGACCGCCATGCCGATGCTGGACACGGAATCAGGCCTCGACAAGGTACTTGCCATTCGCAGTGGCAATCGGGACAAGCCGGTGGTGGTGTCGGACATATGGGACAATCCGGGCGGCGGTGTTGCGGGTGATGCCACCCATATCCTGCGGCGCATGGTGGAACGCGGCATGGATAATATCGGTGTCGCAACGATCTGGGATCCGATTGCCGTGTCTTTCTGCCATGCGGCAGGTGAGGGCGCAGAGATCGACCTGCGTATCGGCGGCAAATCCAGCCCTGAAGGCGGTGAGCCGCTCGATTTCCGAATAAAAGTAATGCGCACCGTCGAGGCCGGCTGGCAGAGTTTCCGCAACAGCCGCGTCACGCTCGGCCGTGCCGCCGTTGTCCGGCCGGTCGGGACTGAGATTGATATCATTCTCATAACCAGTCGAACGCAAACCTATGAGCCGGATATCTTTTCCAATCTCGGAATCGATTTCGCCAAGAAGAATGTGCTGCTGGTCAAATCGACCAATCACTTCCATGCGGGTTTCGCCCCGGTTGCCTCGGAGATCGTCTATATCGCCGCACCGACATCCTATCCGACAGACCCGGCCAAAACCGCCTATCGCAAGGCAAGCCTTGAACTCTGGCCACGCGTGGCCGACCCGCTTGGGCTGGACGACTAAACCAGATAAGGTGAGCCCGTGCCGGGAGAGTGGCCGTTTCAGAGCCGCTTGAGCGTGATGAGAAAATACGCGCCGGCATTCTGATCGGCCTTGACGATAAAAGGCGCCCCGGCTTCGATCAGCAGGCTGTCCAGGCGCTCAAGGTGATTTTTTTCATTGCCCCGGGACACGGTCAGCGGATCGAGCGCGAGGACGAGGATCGTGACGCCCTCTGCTGTTGCGGAAAATATGCCGGATCGCCTTTGCACGATATGACGAAAAGTCGAGCGGCGGGTCATGACGTTCAGATCGGTGATCGGTCCCGCGGGCAATGTCGCATTGACAGGAACATCCGCCGGAAAGGGCAGGGGATCGCTTTCCATCGTCAGCAGCAGCGGATCGTTGGCGGCGATTGAAAGCGCCATGCCATTGCCCTGAAGGATGGACAGGGTGCGGTCTATGCCGGGAAAGATCGAAAACGGTCCGTCGCTGGCAACCGTCGCCATGCTGATTCGCCAATCGAAATCATTCACGGAGGCGGCTGGCGGGAAGATGGCGATTTCCACGGTTTCACCACCGCCATTTTTCCAGGGCATGCGTTTGTAATCGCTTGCGCGCAACAGGGTCATGATTTTCTAACTCCGCACGGTGCTGGCCGGAAACGCTTTCCGCATTTCCGGCCAGTCAAGAATCAATTGCCGAGAATGCCAGGCAGGCGCAGGCCCTGCTCCTTGGCGCAATCCATGGCGATCTCATAACCGGCATCGGCATGGCGCATGACGCCGGTTGCCGGATCGTTCCAGAGCACACGCTCAAGCCGGCGAGCGGCATCGTCGGTGCCATCGGCGCAGATGACCATGCCGGAATGCTGGGAGAAGCCCATGCCGACACCGCCGCCATGGTGCAGCGAAACCCAGGTCGCGCCGGAAGCGGTGTTGAGCAGTGCATTCAGGAGCGGCCAGTCCGACACGGCATCCGAACCGTCCTTCATGGCTTCGGTTTCGCGGTTGGGCGAGGCGACGGAACCGCTGTCGAGATGGTCGCGGCCGATGACAACGGGCGCTTTCAGCTCGCCGTTCTTCACCATTTCGTTGAAGGCAAGGCCCAGACGATGGCGGTCGCCAAGCCCGACCCAGCAGATGCGTGCCGGCAGGCCCTGAAACGCGATGCGCTCGCGTGCCATATCCAGCCAGTTATGCAGGTGCTTGTTGTCGGGCAGCAGTTCTTTCACCTTGGCGTCGGTCTTGTAGATGTCTTCCGGATCGCCCGAAAGTGCCGCCCAGCGGAACGGGCCGATACCGCGGCAGAACAGCGGACGGATATAGGCGGGAACGAAGCCGGGGAAGGCGAAAGCGTCCTCCAGCCCTTCATCCTTGGCGACCTGGCGGATGTTGTTGCCGTAATCGAGCGTCGGAACACCGGCGTTCCAGAAATCGACCATGGCCTGCACGTGGACCTTCATCGAGGCGCGGGCGGCAGCGGCGACTGCTTTCGGGTCACTTTCCTGCTTGGCGCGCCATTCGGCAACGGTCCAGCCGGCCGGCAGATAACCGTGGATCGGATCATGCGCCGAGGTCTGGTCGGTGACCATGTCGGGGCGGATGCCACGGCGAAACAGTTCAGGAAAGATCTCTGCCGCATTGCCGATCAGGCCGACGGATTTCGCTTCGCCTGCCTTGGTCCATTGGTCGATGAGTGCCAGCGCCTCATCCAGCGTGTGTGCCTTTGCATCGACATAACGGGTGCGCAGACGGAAATCGACGCGGGTTTCATCGCATTCGACGGCTAGGCAGCAGGCGCCTGCCATAACGGCGGCCAGCGGCTGTGCGCCGCCCATGCCGCCAAGACCGCCGGTGAGGATCCATTTGCCCTTGAGGTTGCCGCCATAGTGCTGGCGGCCGGCCTCGACGAAGGTTTCGTAAGTGCCCTGCACGATGCCCTGTGTGCCGATGTAAATCCACGAACCGGCCGTCATCTGGCCGTACATGGCGAGCCCCTTCTTATCCAGCTCGTTGAAATGGTCCCAGTTGGCCCAATGCGGCACGAGATTGGAATTGGCGATCAAAACCCGCGGCGCATCCTTGTGGGTGCGGAACACGCCAACCGGTTTGCCAGACTGCACGATGAGGGTTTCGTCCTCGGTCAGATCCTTCAGCGTCGCGACGATACGGTCGAAATCTTCCCAAGTGCGGGCGGCGCGGCCGATGCCGCCATAAACCACTAGCTCATGCGGCCGCTCGGCGACATCAGGGTCGAGATTGTTCATCAGCATGCGCAGCGGCGCTTCCGTCATCCAGCTTTTGGCGTTCAGCTCATTGCCCTGCGGCGCGCGGACTTCGCGAATATTGTGGCGCGGATTATCCATGTGATTTCCCCTTATCGTTGCGTCTCGAGCGCGAAATTTTCCATACGCGTGAGAATGGTTTTGAGATGGTTGCGCAGGCGTTCCGCCTTTTGCGCGTCATAGGCGAAAGGCGGTACCTCACTGGCGAGATGGGTGGATTGCGCCAACTCCATCTGGATAGCGTGCACGCTGGCTTCCGGTTTTCCATAATGCCGGGTCGTCCAGCCGCCTTTGAAGCGGCCGTTCAGAATGCTGTCGTAACCGTCAGCGGCAGCGGTCACGTCCACGGCAATTTTTTCGATCGTCGGATCGCAGGTCTTGCCCATGTCCGTACCGATGTTGAAATCCGGCAGCTTGCCCTCGAAAAGAAAGGGGATATGCGAGCGGATCGAATGGCAATCATAGAGAATGGCGATGCCGTGAATGGCCTTCACCCGCTCGATTTCCGCCGCAAGGGCTGCATGATAGGGCGCGTGGAAGGTTTCCAGCCGATAGGCGATATCAACTTCATCCGGTTGCTGCCCCTCGTTCCAGATGGGCTTGCCGTCGAAATCGGTCTCAGGAACCAGTCCCGTCGTATTCTGGCCCGGATAAAGGCTCACTCCGGCCGGGTCGCGGTTGGCATCTATGACGTAGCGGTGGAAGGTCGCCCTTACGGTTGTCGCGTTATCGAGAAGCCCTTCATAGAGTTCATGGATATGCCAGTCGGTATCGGCGAGAATTCTGCCGTTATCGTTGAGGCGATCCCAAATCTCAGCCGGCACATCCGTACCGGTGTGAGGCAGCCCGAGAATGATCGGCGAGGTGCCTTGGTGAAGCGAGAAAGGGGCGTTCATTGGTCAGCCGCCTGTGCTCTGGGGTTACCCAACGCACCGGAGGAAAACAATTGGCTTGTCATCTCAAACCTCCAGCTTCGGCAAAATGTCATCCGAAATCACGGAAACCAGAGCGCCGGTAGCAATCAGCTCAGCTGCCGCCTTCAGATCCGGCGCCATATAACGGTCCTCTTCCAGCGAGGGGATTGAAGCACGGAGCACGGCAATCGCCTTTTGCAGTTCCGGGCTGGTTTTCAGCGGTCCACGCAACTCCACGCCCTGGATGGCGGAAAGGGCTTCAATCCCAAGGATGGCGAAGAGATTTTCGGTCATTGGCAGCAGGCGACGAGCACCATGGCAGGCCATGGACACGTGGTCTTCCTGATTGGCGGAGGTCGGTGTGGAATCCACCGAGGCCGGATGCGCCATCTGCTTGTTCTCGCTCATCAGCGCGGCGGACGTCACTTCGGCGATCATCAGGCCGGAATTCAGACCCGGCTTTTTGGATAGAAAGGCGGGCAGACCGTAGGAAAGGGCTGGATCGACCAGTAGTGCCACGCGTCGCTGGGCGATCGCGCCTATTTCGCAGATGGCAAGTGCCGTCTGGTCGGCGGCAAAGGCCACTGGTTCGGCGTGGAAATTGCCGCCGGATACGACGGAATTGTCTGATAGCACCAGCGGATTGTCGGTCACCGCATTGGCTTCGATTTCCAGCGTGCGTGCCACCTGCCGTAGAAGATCAAGGCAGGCGCCATCCACCTGCGGCTGGCAGCGAATGCAATAGGGATCCTGCACCCGCTCGTCACCCTCAATATGGCTGACGCGGATTTCCGAACCTTCCAGCAGATTACGCAACGCCGCACCGGCATCAATCTGGCCCTTGTGGCCGCGCAGGGTGTGAATATCAGGATGGAAAGGAGCCGATGAGCCCATGGCGGCATCGGTAGAAAGTGCGCCGGTAATCAATGCGGCCTGTGCGGCGCGATGGGCACGGAAAAGACCGGCCAGCGCCAGCGCCGTCGAGGTCTGCGTGCCGTTGATCAGCGCCAGGCCTTCCTTGGCGGCGAGAACGACCGGTGTCAGCCCGGTTTTCGCAAGCGCTTCGCCGGCGGGCAGAAGCCCTCCTTGATAAAAAGCCTCGCCTTCGCCCATCATCACGGCGGCCATATGGGCGAGCGGCGCAAGATCGCCGGAGGCGCCGACCGAGCCCTTTTCCGGGATGACCGGGATGACGCCCTTTTCCAGCATGGCCTCGATCAGCCGTACCAGTTCCAGCCGTACACCGGAGGCGCCGCGGCCGAGTGAAATCAGCTTCAGCGCCATGATCAACCGCACGACATTTTCAGGAAGCGGAGCGCCCACACCGCAGCAATGCGACAGGATAAGGTTCCGCTGTAGTGTCGCCACATCTGCCGCATCGATCTTGATGGAAGCGAGTTTTCCGAAACCGGTATTGATGCCATAAACAGGCGCGTTGCCAGCGGCGATCTCCGCTATACGCGCCGCCGCCTTTTTTATGCCCGCGTCGAATGAGGGGTCGAGCTTCGCAGCGCCATTGTTCCAGTAGATATCGGCGAGGTTGGCAAGGGCTACATTGCCGGGGTGAAGCGTGATGGTCTTCATGGTCATGACGAAACCTTCTGTCCCTTGAAAATGCGGGCATGGAGCGGATTGAAACCGATGCGGTAGACAAGCTCGGCCGGACGCTCGATATCCCAGATAGTGAAGTCGGCGGATTTGCCGGCCTCCAGCGTGCCGGTTTCCGCAAGCAGGCCAAGCGCCTTGGCGGCATTGCGCGTCGTCGCCGTCAGGCACTCTTCCACGGTCATGCGGAAAAGCGTGGCACCCATATTCATGGTCAAAAGCAGCGAAGTCAGCGGTGAGGTGCCGGGATTGCAATCCGTCGCCAGCGCGATTGTCGCACCCGCATCGCGCAGGGCCTGAACCGGCGGGGCCTGTTTTTCCCGGAGCGCATAAAAAGCGCCGGGCAAAAGCACGGCCACGGTTCCCGCTTTCGCCAGCGCCTTTGCGCCCGCCTCATCCAGATATTCCAGATGATCGGCCGAAAGTGCGCCATAGGATGCGGCAAGCTTTGCCCCACCAAGATCGGAAAGCTGCTCGGCATGCAGTTTGACGGGAAGACCGAGCTGCCGTGCTTTTTCGAAGACGCGGGTGATCTCCTCGACCGAGAAGGCGATACCTTCGCAAAAGCCGTCCACCGCATCCACCAGCCCTTCGGCATGGGCTCTTTCCAGCCCCGGCAGAACGACATCGGTAATGTAATCGGCGTTGCGGCCCTTATACTCGGCGGGCGTCGCATGGGCTGCCAGATAGCTGGTGACGATCCGCACCGGCCGCAGCGTTTCAAGCCTGCGGGCAACACGCAGCATTTTCAGTTCAGTCTCTATATCGAGACCATAACCGGATTTGATTTCGATGGTGGAGATGCCCTCGGCCAGCAGCGTGTCGAGACGTGGCAATGCCTGAGCCACCAGAGCGTCTTCCGAAACGGCGCGCGTATCGCGCACCGAAGAAACGATGCCGCCGCCTGCCTTGGCGATCTCTTCATAGGTCGCGCCATTCAGCCGCATTTCGAATTCCATCGCCCGGTTGCCACCGAAGACGAGATGAGTATGGCAGTCGATCAAGGAGGGGGTGACCCAGCGCCCGCCGCAATCGGTGATCTCATCGGCTGTGGCCAGATCGGCAGGCAGATCCTTTTCCGGGCCGGCAAAGGCGATGCGGCCGCCGCGCACGGCAATAACGGCATTTTCGACCGTACCAATGCCTTGCATGGCTGGATCAAAAGTCGCCAGCCGGGCGTTGCGCCACAAGGTCGTGGTGTCTGCCGCTGTCGTTCCCTTTACGGATTTGTTCCCTGGCATTTGCTTTTCGCCTTTCCTTTATGGCTTAAATGTATATACATAATAATCGGCTTGGCAAGCCGCAATTTCATGTCTGAAATGGCCTTGGGCATAACGAAAAGAGGAGAGGGTGGCATGACGGCAATTCACGCGGGTACGGCATTGATGGCCGGGGGATGGGCGCAGGACGTTCGCATTGTTTGCGATGGCGGCGTTGTCTCATCGGTCGAAACCGGCGTTTCGCCTCAGCCGCAGGATGAGCGCCATGCCGTCATCGTTCCGGCCATGCCCAATCTCCACAGCCATGCGTTTCAGCGGGCCATGGCCGGGCTTGCCGAAATTCGCGGGCCGGCCGATGACAGTTTCTGGAGCTGGCGCACCGTCATGTATAAATTTGCGCTCTCCATGACGCCTGACCATGTCGAGGCGGTTGCCGCCCAGCTTTATATGGAAATGCTCGAAGCCGGTTTCGGTCGGGTCGGGGAATTTCATTATCTGCACAATGACAGGGATGGTTCGCATTACGGCAATATCGCCGAAATGGCCGAACGCATCGGTGCGGCCGCCGCACAAACCGGTATCGGCCTGACATTGCTGCCGGTCTTTTACGCGCATTCCGGTTTTGGCGGGCAGCCGCCGATCGACGGGCAGAAACGTTTTATCCATTCACTCGACAGTTACGAAAGACTGATGCAGGGCGCGCAGGCGGTGGTTAAATCCCTGCCGGGGGCGGCGCTCGGCATCGCGCCCCACAGCCTGCGCGCCGTGACCGGCGAAGAACTGGCAGCCATCGAACCGCTGGCAAAAGGTGGGCCTATCCACATTCATGTGGCGGAACAGACAAAGGAAGTCGAAGATTCGCTCGCTTTTTCAGGAGCGCGACCGGTTGAGTGGCTTCTGGCGAATGCGCCGGTCGATGATCGCTGGTGCCTTATCCATGCCACGCATATGACGGAGGCCGAAACGCGCCGCATGGCGAAAAGCGGTGCTGTTGCGGGCCTCTGCCCGATCACCGAAGCCAATCTCGGCGACGGCATCTTTCCCGCCCCGGATTTTATCACGGAAGGTGGGCATTATGGCGTCGGTTCCGATTCCAACATTCTCATCTCCCTGCCGGAAGAATTGCGGACACTCGAATATTCGCAGCGCCTGTCGCGACGCGCGCGGAATGTCATTGCCGATGCCGGAGGCTCCACCGGTGAAAAACTGTTCCGGCAGGCGCTTGCAGGCGGCGGCAGGGCCCTGGCATCACATAATGCGATAGAAAAGGGAAAAAGCGCTGATCTTGTCGCGCTGGATATCTCGGCTGTTTCCTATCTTCCTGCACCCCAGATTCTCGACCAGTGGATATTCGCGGGCGGCGTCCATGTCGATTCCGTCTGGGTGCGCGGTGAAAAACAGGTGCAGGCCGGCCGGCATGTCCGCCGCGGTGAAATATCGGCGCGCTTCAACAAGGTCATGGCTGAACTTCTCGATAGCTGATATGGGCTCCACTGAAACGAGATCGAGCCGGTGTGGAAAGGCATTACGGACGTGACGAAAGCATCGGCCGGGCAGACCCTGCATCAGCTTATCCTCAGCGAGATCGAGGGCCGGATCGTTTCGGGGGAATGGCCGCCGGGTTACCGGTTGCCGTTCGAGGTCGATCTCGCCACCCATTATGATTGCTCGCGCATGACCGTCAACAAGGTCATGGGTCAGCTTGCCAAGGCGGGTTTGATTGAACGCCGCAAGAAATCCGGCAGTTTCGTTCGCCAGCCGCAGATCCAGTCAGCCGTTCTTGAAATTCACGATATCAGGGCCGAGGTGGAATCCCTTGGTCTGGATTACGGTTTCAAAATCCTGAAATGCGCGCAGCGTGCGGCAAAGAGCGAAGATCGTGCAAGTCTCGATGTTTCCGTTGGCGCACCCTTGCTCGATATCATCTGCATCCATTTCGCAGGCATGCGGGAATTCTGCGTCGAGCAGCGTCTCATCAATCTGGTCGCCGTGCCGGAGGCTGCCGATGCCGACTTCACCGAGATCGCGCCCGGTCCCTGGCTGCTTGGCCATGTTCCATGGAGCAATGCCGAACACCGGATCAGCGCTGAAATAGCCTCTAAGGAGATTGCCCGTCTGCTGGGTATCTCCGACAGGCAGGCCTGTCTTGTGGTGGAGCGGCGAACCTGGAGCAACTCCGGTGCCGTCACCTATGTGCGCTTCTCTTATCCCGGCAATGCCCATGCCCTGGTCGCCCGCTTCAGTCCGTCCTCCGACTAAGATCAGCAAGGGCGGGATCCTCCTATTATCGAAAGGGCGCGGCCGCATTGGCCGTCAGCCGAGAAAAGCACGGAAATCCGCCAGTTTTCGCGAAAGTCCGCAAACTATCGTTGAAAACCAATGAGTTAAGTGATTTTCTTATTTTTTGTGATTTGTGCTGTTGACTTGTTTGAGGTGATGGATTTATAAGTCCGCTCACTGAACGAGGGCGGCGGCGCTGCTGGCGACGACGACTTTCGTTCTAAAGAAATCAAGTTGATGAGCTGAATGCTTGTTGTTTTCCCGGGGTTAATGCTTTGGGGATTTGATTTTGTGACTGCTTGAGCGGTCTGTTTTTTGACAATTGAATATGAGAAGAAAGAGAAACGTGGGCGGCGAAGCTTGCGGGGTCTGAAGAGATTTGGACCTCTGGAATAGACTTTGACGGTCACGTTTTGAACAAGAGAATACACCTCATTATGAGCGCAGCGATGCGC
>NZ_QKML01000016.1:0-134496 GCF_003208455.1 Rhizobium sp. UGM030330-04 | reverse complement strand
ATCGGCTGGTTCTCGCAGAAACAACTCGTGCGTGGCCTGACCTTTGGCGCCGTGAAATAAGGAACGACAAACATGGGCAGCATTTCCCTTCAGAACGTGTCCAAGCTCTTCGGTGAGGCGAAAGTCATCCCGTCGATCGATCTTGATATCAACGACGGCGAGTTCGTCGTCTTCGTCGGCCCGTCCGGCTGCGGCAAGTCCACGCTGTTGCGGCTGATCGCCGGGCTGGAGGACGTCTCCGGCGGCAAGATCGTCATCGACGGCAATGACGCCACCGAAAAGGCCCCGGCCGAGCGCGGCCTTGCCATGGTGTTCCAGTCCTATGCGCTTTATCCGCATATGAGTGTCAGGAACAACATCGCCTTCCCGCTGAAGATGGCCAAGCTCGACAAGGCGGTGATCGACAAAAAGGTGGAAGATGCCGCCCGGGTGCTGAACCTCACCGATTATCTCGAACGCCGGCCTTCGCAGCTGTCGGGCGGCCAGCGCCAGCGCGTCGCCATCGGCCGCGCCATCGTGCGCGAACCGAAAGCCTTCCTGTTCGACGAGCCGCTCTCCAACCTCGATGCGGCGCTGCGCGGCACCATGCGGCTGGAAATCTCCGAGCTGCACAACACGCTGAAGACAACGATGATCTACGTCACCCACGACCAGGTGGAGGCCATGACCATGGCCGACAAGATCGTCGTCCTCAACCGCGGCAATATCGAGCAGGTCGGCTCGCCGATGGAGCTTTACCGCACCCCCGCCAACCTCTTCGTCGCCGGCTTTATCGGCTCGCCACGCATGAACCTCATCACCGGTGATTTTGCCCGCAGCAAGAACGCCACCACCGCCGGTGTGCGGCCTGAGCATCTGCTGCTGTCGAAGGAAAGCGGGCTGTGGCAGGGCAAGGTCACCGTTGCCGAACATCTCGGATCGGATACCTTCCTGCATCTCGAGGTGTCAGGCATCGGACCGATCACCGCCCGCACTGACGGCGAGTTCGAATGCAGGCATGGCGATGCCGTGTTCATCACCCCCGACGAGACCAAGATACACAGGTTTGATGAAAAGGGTGTGGCGATCTAGGTGCTGGCTTTCACAAGGTTTTTCAGTCGCAGCGGACCCGCAGGCGCGTGGGGCTTACCCCCCTCTGCCCTGCCGGGCATCTCCCCCTCAAGGGGGGAGATCGGCAAGAGGCTCTTTCATCGCTTCACTCGCAAGCTTAGAGATGTGCGAGACTTTGCCGCAGATCGATCTCCCCCCTTGAGGGGGAGATGCCCGGCAGGGCAGAGGGGGTAAGCCTCACGCCTCCCCGATCCTGACGCCATTCCCGTCGAAGACATGCAGCCTTTCCTGCGGGAAACCGACCCGCAGGGATCTACCCGGCTGCAATAATGCCCGGTCTGACGAAAACAGCTTGAAGGGCAATCCATGCACGGTGAGGTGCAGGATGACGCCGAGGCCGGTTGGCTCGACCAGATCGACCGTCGCTTCCACACCGCCTTCAGCCGGCGCAACAGTGACATGTTCCGGGCGGATGCCGAGCGTGACCGGCTCGCCATCAGCGAGGTCCACTTCTCGGCCAAGCGCCAGACGCGTGCCGTCACCCAGCACGACGAAACTGCCGCCATTCTCCTGCACGAGCCGTCCTTCGAGGAAATTCATGCCGGGCGAACCGATGAAACCGGCGACGAAAAGATTGGCGGGACGGTCGTAAAGATCGAGCGGTGCGCCGATCTGCTGCACATGGCCGGCATTCATGGCGACGATGCGTGAGGCAAGCGTCATCGCCTCGATCTGGTCATGGGTGACGTAAACCGAGGTTGCGCCAAGATCGGCATGCATGCGTTTGATCTCGGCCCGCATCTGCTCGCGCAGCCGGGCATCGAGGTTGGACAGCGGCTCGTCAAACAGGAAGGCTTTTGGCTGGCGCACGATGGCGCGGCCCATGGCGACGCGCTGACGCTGGCCGCCGGAGAGCGCCTTCGGGCGGCGGGCGAGATAGGGATCGAGGCCGAGTTTCGCGGAAGCACCGGCCACCGCCGCCGCGATGGTTTCCTTCGGGCTGCGGCGCAGGCGCAGGCTATAGCTCATATTGTCGGCGACGCTCATATGCGGATAGAGCGCATAGGACTGGAACACCATGGCGATATCGCGATCCTTCGGCCGGCGATCATTGACGCGTTCGCCATCGATGGACAGGTCGCCGGATGTTATCTCTTCAAGGCCTGCGATCATGCGCAGCAGCGTCGATTTTCCGCAGCCGGAGGGACCGACGAGGACGATGAACTCGCCATCCCTGATATCAAGATCGACACCATGCAGCACGGCGAGGTCGCCATAGGTCTTGCCGACATTCTTCAGCTCGATGGAAGCCATGGGATTATCCTTTCACCGCGCCGGCCGTCAGGCCCTGCACGAGATAACGTTGAATGAGCAGGAAGAAGAGGCAGGCCGGAATGAGCGCCAGAACGCCCGCCGCCATCATCTGCCCGAAATCGACGGAGAATTTCGAAACGAAGGTCAGAAGGCCAACCGGGAAAGTGGCGCTCTGATTGCCGGAAATCAGCATCAGCGCAAACAGAAGCTCGCTCCACGCGGCGGTGAAGACGAAACCGAGCGTCGCGGCAATGCCCGGCAGCGTCAGCGGCAGGATGATCTGGCGGAAGGCCGTAAACCGGCTTGCCCCGTCGATCATCGCCGCCTCTTCCAGATCCTTCGGAATGCCATCGAAGAACGACTGCATGAGGAAGGTGGCGAAGGGCACGTTGAAGGCGGTGTAGACGATGACGAGGCCCGTCAGGCTGTTGGTGAGCCCGAGCGGCGACAGCATCTTGAAGATCGGCGCGACCAGCATGACCAGCGGAAACATCTGGGTGATCAGCATTAACGCGACAATCCAGTATTTTCCCTTGAAACGGAAGCGTGACAGCGCGTAACCCGAGAGCGAAGAAAGTATCGTCACGGCAATTGCCGTGGAGCCCGCGACGATGACGCTGTTCTTAAAAAACGTCGGGAAGGCACTGTTTTCAATGACGAAACGATAATGATCCCAGGTCGCCCGCGATGGCCACATCCTCACACCTTCGCTATAGAGCAGATCATTCGGCGTCACAGAAACCTTGAGCAGCCAGAACAGTGGGAACAGTGCAAAGGCGATATAGGCAAGAATCGCCAGACGATGGGCAAGGGTGAGAAATATCCTTGATGTCATCGGTCAGTCCTTCTCGATCAGGCGCTGGCGCAGCAGCACGATCAGCATGGAATAGGCAAGCAGCAGTACTAGCAGGACCAGCGCGATGGCCGAGGCATAACCGAAATCCAGCCGCCGGAAGGCCTGGGTGAAGATGTAGCTGGCGACGATCTGCGTGCGGTCGGCCGGCCCGCCATTGGTCATGACGATGATGAGATCGGCGAAATTGGCGATCCAGACGGTGCGCAGCAGAATGGTGATGGCGATGGTGGGCGCCAGAAACGGCAGGGTGATGGAGGTGAAACGCTGCAGCGGGTTTGCCCCGTCAATTTCCGCCGCCTCGTAAAGATCGCGCGGGATGGCCTGAAGTGCGGCAAGCAAAGTGATGGCGAAGAAAGGAATGCCCCACCAGACATTGGCGATGATGGGCCCCCACATGGCAAGCTGCGGATCGGCGAGGATATTGTTGGGTGCGGATAACAGCCCGAGCGAGACCATCCAGTGCGGTAACGGCCCGATGACCGGATTGAACAGCCACGCCCAGTTGAGACCGGCAAGGAAGGTCGGCACGGCCCATGGCAGGAACACCAGCGCCTGCGCCAGCCCCCTGCCCGCAAAGGGTTTATCCAGCAGCAGCGCCAGAATGAGGCCGAAGAAGAATTGCAGGAAAACCGAAGCGCCGGTCCACCACAGCGTATTTTTCAGCGCCCGGTAAAAGGCCGCATCCTGCGACAGCGCCTCCAGATGTTTGAGACCAACGAAACCGCCGGAAAACGGATTGAGCAGCTGCACATCGCGAAAGGCATAGGAGAGGCCAAGTACCAGCGGTACCAGCATGACAGCGACGATGAGCACCAGCACGGGCGCGCTGTAAAGCCACGGTTCGGCCCAATCGGCAAACCGCCGCATCGCGGGCTTGCCAGCCGGTTTGCGCGCAGCCACCGGCCCGGCGCCATGGGCATAGGACATTGTATCGCTCCCTGATCGGACGATGGAACGGACGGATTTTCCAGCCTCTCGGCTTACCGATCCGAAAAATTTCTATGAACAGGCCTGTCGCAGCGAAGGCCGGCAAGACCGCCGCGCGGGCATTTGCGCCCGCGCAGCCGGTCGATGTCGTTACTTCGAGGCCAGAAACTTCTGCTGCGCCTTGGTCATGTAATCAGCCCATTGCTTGGCAAGGTCTTCCGGCGTGATGTCGCCGAGCAGCGCTTCCTGCGATGTCTTGATCACAAGCGAATCCTTGAAGAAGGCGAATTCCTCAAGATAGGTCGGCATCGTCGTCGGTACGGCGTTCTTGTCGGCCAGTTCGTCGAACCAGCCCTTGAACTGCTCGCTGGCATAGAAGGGGTCCTTCTCCGCCGACTTGTGCACCGGCAGCGCGCCGGTCTTCTTGTTCCACTCGATATTGCCTTCCGGCCCTTCGAGCGTCTCGATCAGCTTCCAGGAAAGGTCCTTGTTTTCGGATTTCGACATCATCGACCAGCCGGCGAAACCAATCGTCGGGAAGGTCTTGCCGTCGGGGCCCTTGGGCATGGTCATGACGCCGAAATCTTCCGGCTTCATGCGCTGGGCAATGGCGATCAGCGCATCCGGGTCCTGATCGAGGAAGGCGCAGGTGCCGGAATAAAAGCCGGCGACGATCTCGTTGAAGCCCCAGTTGACGCTGTCCTTCGGCGCGTAACCGTTCTTGTAGAGATCGATCACATAGGTCAGGCCCTTCACCCAGCCGGGGCTGTCGAAGGTGGAGGTGCCGTCCTTGGTGAAGAACTCGTTCGAACCGGCCATGGATGCGCCGAACATGACCCAGCCGTTAAGGCCGCCCGGGCCGCCGCGCAGGCAGTAGCCGGATTTGCCGGGAAGGGCTGCGACCTTTTTGGACGCATCGGCAAATTCCTCAAGGGTCTTCGGCGGTTCGTTCACGCCGGCTTCGGCCAGCAGCTTCTTGTTGTAGAACATGGCGCGCAGGTAGAAACCATAGGGCAGCATATACGCCGTGTCCTTGACATCGCGGCCGAGTTCGAGCGTGCGCTCGCTCAGGCCCGCGGTGTGCTCCCATTTGGCAAGATAGGGCTCAAGGCTCTCCAGCATGCCGTTATTGGCATAAAGCGACAGCCATGTGTCGGGCATTTCCATCACGTCAGGCACATCGCCGGCAGACACCATGGTGGCGAATTTCTGGAAGGCTTCGCTCCACGGCAGGGAGACGATTTCCACCTTGGTGCCGGGATTGGCGGCCTCGAATTTCGAGACGATGCCTTTCAGCGTTTCCGTCCGCTCGGGACTTGTGATGACCTCGACCAGTTTCAAGGTCGTGTCCGCCAGCGCCGTTCCGGTCATCAGGGCGGTGAAGATTGCTGCTGTTACCAGTTTTTTCATGTCGTTCTCCCCTTTTTTGTCGTCAGTTTAAAAACGCGTCAGGCGGCGGAGGCCGCCTTGATCGCGGGTTCGAGATCGTTCCAGAGGGCTTCCGTGCCCTCCAGCCCGACATGCAGGCGCACCGAACGCGCGCTGATGCCGAAGGTGTGGGCGGAGTTTGGCTGCGCCTTCTGTTCGAGCACCACTTCGCCGGGGACGATCAGGCTTTCATGCCCGCCCCAGGAAACACCCAGTTTGAAAAGCTTGAGGCGGTCGGCAAAAGCGCGCACATCCACCCCTTCCCTAAAGATGAAGGAAAACAGGCCCGACGTGCCGTGAAGGCCGGGCGGCAGGCGGTTCGCCAGCCCCGGATGGCAGACCTTCTCCACCACATCCAGCGCCTGCAGGCGGGTTGCGATCTCAAGCGCCGAGGCCTGATGCGCCTTCATGCGCAGCGGCAGCGTGCGAAGCCCGCGAATGAGCAGCCAGGCATCGAAGGGCGACATCTTGCCGCCGAGATAGGGATAGGTTTCCGCCCGGATGCGGTCGATCATCGCCTTCGAACCGGCCACCACGCCGGAGACCACATCGCTGTGGCCGCCGAGATATTTCGAGGCCGAATGCACGGCGAGATCCACGCCGAGCGAGATTGGCTGCTGGAAGACCGGGCTTGCCCAGGAGTTGTCGATGACGGTGACGGCGCCATGCCGCTTGCCGATGGCGGCGAGCGCGCCGACATCGTGGGCTTCCATCACCCAGCTCGTCGGGCTTTCCATGTAAAACAGCTTTGCACCCGGCATAGCCTTTTCAACCGCCGCCTCATCGCGGCCGTCGACATAGGTCACCTCGATATTCATGCGCTGCATGAAGGTGCCGAACAGGCGGAACGCATCGGGATAGACATGGCGCACGGCGACGATCCGGTCGCCCGGCGAAACGAAGGAGAGCACGGTGGAGGAAATGGCCGACATTCCGCTCGCAAAACCGAGCGCATCTTCGGCACCCTCCAGCTTCGCCAGCATCTCCTCAAACAGCCGCACGGTGGGGTTCAGCCCGCGCGTATAGACCGGCCGCACCTTTTCGCCGCGATAGGTGGAGACCATTTCGTCATAGCTGGAAAAGGTGAAAAGCGAGGTCTGCACGATGGGCGGCACCACGGCTTCGAAGGCGTGGGCCTCGTCATGCGCAACGATAAATGAGGCGGGATCGAAGAGATCGTTGCCATGGTTCATTTCGACATGTCCTTGATATCCTCCTCGACGACGGCGAGGATTTTCAGTGTTTCTTCACGGGCGGTCTCGGCATCACCGGCGGCGATGGCGTTGAACAGCGTGCGGTGAAAGGGAAAGGAGCGACCGGCGAAATCCGGGCGGTCGAACGGCTTCGACCAGAAGCGTTCGAAACCTTCACGCATCTGCTCCAGAAGTTGCTTGAACAGCGTATTATGGGTCGCGTCGTAGATCGACAGATGGAAGGCAAGGTCTGCCTTGCCGGAGGTGCCTTCGGCCAGATGCACCCGCTCCATCTCGTCAAGCCGCGCTTCCATCGTGGCGATATCGTCTGCCGTGCGGCGGCGCGCAGCGGCCATGGAAGCTTCCACCTCGATGCCGCGCCGCACTTCCAGCGTCATCAGCAGCGCATCGCGCAGGCTTTCGGCATCGATGGAAATCGGCATATGCACGGTGGCGGCGGAAATCGGCTTCAGCAGATAATTGCCGCTGCCCTTGCGACTGTCGATGACACCGAGCGCCTGAAATTTGCGGATGACTTCGCGGATGGTGGACCGGCCGACGCCCAGCGCCGCCATCAGTTCCCGCTCCGCCGGCAGCCGGTCTCCAGCCTTCAGCCCTGCCCGCTCGACATAGTCGGAAAGCGCAGCCTCGACCTGGCGCACGCGGTCGCTCGGCGGAATCGGTTGCATGAGTTCCCGGCTGGACCTGTCCAAGACGCATCCTCTAAATTGGTCTGACATCTTACCATTTCAAACGGCAAATTGATTGTCAACCGCCAACGAAGAGTGATGTGCCACTCTCCCGACATGGCGGACGCAACGACCTCGAAATTCCCGAAACGATTCAGGCGGCCGCTCGTGAGCAAATGGGTTCACGGTCCGGTAAAAAGTATCGGCGCAACCGTTCGATAGGGAAGATGTCGGGACAGGGGACGGCTGAAATCGACCATTTTACGCGCCGCATGACGGCAACTGACGCCCGCCAGCTAAGTCGCCATCGTACGGGCGACACCACGCGCCAATGCATCGGCATGTTCATTGCCGGCTGTGCCGGAATGCCCTTTGCACCATTCCACAGCCACATGGGGATGCCGCTCGAGCAGGTTGTCGAGCTGCTGCCAGATTTCTTTGTCGGGGATAGGCCTTCGGCGGGTGCGCTGGTTAGGCGTGATCCGCTTCCAGCCGTTGTTGCGCCAGATCGCCCGATAACGGCGGCAGCCCTCAATCACATGAACGGCATCCGTCCAGAGCGTGGCGGTTCGCGTTGGCGCCTCGGCGGCGATCCAGGACATTGCGTTCAGGACAGCGAGGACCTCGAAAGTATTGTTTGATGTGCCAAACGTCTTTCCTGAGGCGCAATGGACCTGGCCACCTTCTTCATGAACGACGAACGCCCATCCTCCGGATCGGGTGGCATCGTCGAAGGAGCCGTCGGTGAAGATGTGAAGCGCATCGGACATGAAGAGGTGTGTAACACCGAAATGGAAATCGCTAAAGGAACAGGCGATTGCGAAGGGACCCTTTCGTTCCGGTGCCGCCCCGCGTTCCTCGGCAGGCGGCAGGGGGAGCAACACAAAAGCAGAGAGGGCAGCGCACGCCACCCTCCCCAAATTCACGCCGGAACTGTCCGTTTTACTGGCTGAGCACAGCCGCCTTGATGGTCTGGATATTGTGGTTGATCATGTCGATATAGGTCGCGGCCGGGCCATCGGCGGTGGAAAGCGCGTCGGAATAGAGCGTGCCGCCAACCTTCAGGCCGGTTTCGCTGGCGATCTGGTCGATCAGCCGCTTGTCGGTGATGTTTTCGACGAAGATCGCCGAAGCCTTGTCGTGTTTGACCTGATCCACGAGCTTGGCGACATCGGCGGCCGACGCTTCGGATTCCGTCGAGATGCCCTCGGGCGCCAGGAAATTCAGTCCATAAGCGTGTTCGAAATAACCGAAGGCATCATGCGAGGTGATGATGACGCGCTTTTCCGGCGGGATGGCGGCAATCTCGGTCTTCACCTTCTCGTTCAGAGCGGCAAGCTTGGCGATATAGGCATCGGAATTGGCGGTGTATGTGGCGCAACCGGCCTTGTCGACCTCGCAAAATGCGCCGGCAATGTTCTTCACATAGATTTCCGCGTTCTTGATCGACTGCCAGGCATGCGGGTCAAATTCACCGTGATGGTGGTGACCTTCATGGCCATGGTCGTGATCATGGGCCTCGGCGGTTTCGTGGCTGTGGCCGGCTTCTTCAGCCTTGTGGTCGTGGCCTTCCTCTTCCTCCGCTTCCGGATGGGCATGGCCGGCCGGCTCTTCGGAAAGTTTCAGCGGCTCGACACCCTTGGTCAGTTCAACGACCGGCGCCTTGGAGCCGCTGGTGTCGATCAGCCGCTTCAGGAAGCCTTCAAATTCCAGGCCATTGACCAGCACGACGCCAGCCTTGCTGACGGCAACGGCATCGGCCGGGCGCGGCTCATAGACATGCGCATCGCCATCCGGACCCACGAGCGTGGTGATCTCGACACGGTCACCGCCGACATTTTTGGCGAAATCGGCGATGATCGAGAAGCTGGCCACGACCTTGAGTTCGGCAGCCGAAGCCTGCGCCATCAGGACCGGGGAAAGGGTAAGAAGGCTTGCGCAGGTGGCAAGACGGAGGGTTCTGAACATGAAGGTTCTCCTTTTTTCGAACGCTGTTTTCAGGCCGTTCTGTGGCGGCCGGAACCGAGAAGATCGCCGAGCAAGCCGCGCGTGCCGACGAGAATGGAGAGCGCGTAGATAACGCCCGCCGAAAGGATGATCGCCGGGCCGGATGGCAGCGACGCGTGATAGGACAGGATGAGGCCGGCAAAGCAGGAAACCATACCGATGCCAATCGAGATGAAGCACATGGGCGCCACGCGGTTGGACCAGAACCGGCTGGCGGCGGCGGGCAACATCATCAGGCCGACCGAAAGCAGCGTTCCGAGCGCCTGAAAGCCACCGACCAGATTGAGCACGACGATGGCGAGGAAGAGGAAATGCACCGGGTTGCCCCAGTTGCTGACCGAGCGCAGGAACAGGGGATCGAGGCATTCCGCCAGAAGCGCCCGCCAGAAGGTGATCATCACCACCAGCGTCACGATGCAGATGCCGCAGATGAGGCTGAGCGCCTCGTTGTTCAGCGCCAGCACGGTGCCGAACAGCACATGCATGAGATCGACGCTGGATCCGCGCCACGAAACGAGCAAAACGCCGAGCGCCAGTGAAATCAGATAAAAGGCGGCAAGCGAGGCGTCTTCCTTCTGGACGGTGAAACGCGATACCGCACCGGCACCCAGCGCCACCACGAGGCCGACCACCAGCCCGCCAATCGTCATCGGCAGGATTTCCAGCCCGTAAAACAGAAAGCCGACGGCCGCTCCCGGCAGGATGGCGTGCGACATGGCATCGCCCGTAAGGCTCATGCGCCGCAGCATCAGGAACACCCCGACCGGCCCGCAGCTGATGGCAAGGATCAAGGCGCCGGCAAGCGCCCGCTGCATGAAGACATATTGAACGAAGGGTTCGATGAAGAAATCAGCCATGGGCATTCGAATTTGCGTGGGAGTGGATGTGAGAATGGGATGACACCGCTCGCGACCCGGCATCGAACGCATTGGTCACTGGAGCATTGTTCCTTGGCGCATCACTCGGCGCGCACCACGGTGCATTTTCCTCCCATGCTTCGTGGAAATGCCGCGCCTGGCGCATGTTTTCCGGCTTAAGGACATCGGCTGTCGGGCCGAGGCCGACGAGACGCCGCGCAAGGAACAGGGTCTGGGGAAAATGCTGCCGCACCAGCTCATGGTCATGCAGGACGGCGAGCACCGTGCGTCCTTCCGCAACCCATGCCTTGATCAGCACCAGAAGATCGGTGACGGTGCGCTCATCAACGGCATTGAAGGGTTCGTCCAGCAGGATCAACTGCGCGTCCTGCAACATGGCGCGGGCAAACAGGGCACGCTGCATCTGGCCACCGGAGAGCGAATCTATATTGCGCTTTTCAAAGCCGGAAAGCCCGACCGCTTCCATCACCCGGCCCATCGCCGCTTTGTCCTCAGAACGGTGGCGGCCAAGCAGGCCGCGCCTGGGCCAGAGACCCAGCGCAACGAGATCGCGCACCTGAGCCGGGAACGACCGGTCGAGTTCCGACTGCTGCGGCAGATAGGCGACGGAGATGCCTGCGCTGATCCGGCACTCACCGCCAAGTGGTTTCAAGATGCCGGCGATACCCTTCATCAGCGTCGATTTGCCCGAGCCATTGGCGCCGACAACCGCGGTGAGCGATCCCTTGGTGATATCGCCATCCAGATGATGCACGGCCGCACGGCCGGCATATCCAAGCGTCAGATTTGTGAAGGTGAGGCACGGATCGCTCATCGATCCCTCCTGGGCGGGGTTTCATTCGAGGACCCTTGATATGTAATGTTATTACATTCGTCAAACGAATACGTAATGAAATAACATTAACTATTGGAAAGTCAGAGCGGCACGCTGGTGGGCAGAGAGCTCACTTCTCCGCAGATGCTTTTTTTCCAAAGCCCGTTGACATGTCGCGTATATGTAATGTTATTACGTTACGCAACTGGAACCGGCACTTCAAATGTCCTCCGTTTCCAGATCGCCTGCCGTGGTCGTCATAACGTCCACACGACTGTTGCCACAGAACGAGGTCCCCATGAAAAAACTCCCCGTCACCGTCCTCTCCGGCTTTTTAGGCGCTGGCAAAACCACCCTTCTCAACCACATCCTCGCCAATCGTGATGGCCTGCGCGTGGCGTTGATCGTCAACGATATGAGTGAAATCAATATCGATGCGGCGCTGGTGCGGGATGGCGGCGCCAATCTCTCGCGCACCGAGGAACAACTGGTGGAAATGACCAATGGCTGCATCTGTTGCACGCTGCGCGACGACCTCTTGACCGAGGTCCGAGCGCTCGCCGAGCAGGGCCGCTTCGATTATCTGCTGATTGAATCCACCGGCATCGCCGAGCCGCTTCCCGTGGCCGCCACCTTCGATTTTCGTGACGAGAACGGCCGCAGCCTGTCTGATGTCGCGCAGCTGGATACGATGGTGACGGTGGTGGATGCCGCCAATCTTCTCAATGATTACGGTTCATCCGATTTTCTGGCCGACCGGGGCGAAACGGCGGGTGATGGCGACAACCGCACCATCGTCGACCTTCTGGTCGAGCAGATCGAATTTGCCGATGTGGTCGTCCTCAACAAGATCGGCACCGCCACGCCCGAGGAGCGGGATGCGGCCCGCAAGATCATCGTCGGGCTGAACCCGGATGCGAAACTCATCGAGGCGGATTTCGGCAGGGTGGAACTGAAGGAGGTGCTCGGCACCGGTCGCTTCGATTTCGCCAGGGCCGAAGAACATCCCCTGTGGTTCAAGGAACTGCACGGCTTCAAGGACCACATTCCCGAAACCGAGGAATATGGCATCCGCTCCTTCGTTTACCGCGCCAAAAAACCGTTCGACCCCGTGCTGTTCCAGCGCTTTATCGATCGTGCCTGGCCGGGGGTGGTGCGCGCCAAGGGCTTCTTCTGGTTGGCGACACGGCCACGTTATGTCGGCGAGATCAGCCAGGCGGGCGCATTGGTGCGCACCGGCAAGATGGGTTTGTGGTGGTCCGCCGTGCCGAAAGAGCAATGGCCGCGTGAAAAACAGTTTCTCGACATGATGAAGCCCTATCTCGACCCGGTCTTCGGCGACCGGCGGCAGGAAATCGTCTTCATCGGCTCCGACCCGATGAGCGAGGCCCGCATCCGCGCCCAGCTCGACGCCTGCCTGATCGACACCGAAGCCTTCACGCCCGACGCATGGCGACACCTGCCGGACCCTTTCGCCAATTGGGACAGACAGGCCGCCTGACCGGGACCGGGGCGATGCGCTGAACATCCAGCGCTCCCTGCCCGTCACCCACAAAAAAGAGCCGTTACGCGGCTCTTATCGGAAGGCCCGCACGAATGCGGGCCTTTTGTTTGGCCGGGTTCTTATCCCTGCGATGCCTCTACCTGCGGCACCACACCCCGGCGCGACGCCATGAGCGATGCGCCGAGAAGGGCAGAAATTGCCACGAAGACGAAGACCATCGTTGCCCCCTGCAGATCGATCAGCAGGCCGCCGAGAACCGCGCCGCTGGAAATGGCGATCTGGAAGGTGGTGAGCAGCAGCGCGCCGGCGCTTTCGGCCTCATCCGAAGCTACGCGGGTGATGAAGCTCTGCACACTGACCGGAAGCGCACCGAAGGCAAAACCCCAGGAAGCGATGGCGACGCCCGCAACGACGGGAGATGCGCCGGCAATCACCAGAATGGAGGCCGAAGCGGCAATCAGCGTGGCGGCAAAGGTCACGGCCCATGCCGTGTTCTTCTCGGCAAGGAAACCGCCGAAGAGATTACCGAAGAAACCACCGATGCCATAAACAAGAAGAACGAGGGAAATCGCTTCAACGCCGAGCTGCGGCACGTCTTCCAGGAACGGGCGAACATAGGTGAAGCCGGCAAAGTGACCCGCAACGATGAACAGCGTTGTCAGAAGGCCGATCCGGACCTGCGGCCGCTGCAACAGCCGGAACATGGTGGAAAGACCGGGTGCGCCGGCCGGCGGCAGAGACGGAATGGTCAGCAGCTGCACGGCAAGTGCGATGACACCGAGCACACCTGCAACCACGAAGGCCGCGCGCCAGCCGAGCGTCGCGCCGATCCATGCGCCCACCGGTGCGGCACAGACGGTGGCGACCGAAACCCCTGTCAGGATGATGGCCATGGCACGCGGCATCTTGTCGAGCGGCACGAGCCGCAGCGCCAGCGCCGCCGACATGGCCCAGAAACCACCAAGGCCAATGCCGAGCAGGACGCGCGATGCAAACAGCATGAAAAGCCCGTTGGCAAAGGCGGCAAGCGTGCTGGAAATGATCAGCAGCGTGGTGAGCCCGAGAAGTGTCCAGCGGCGGTCAATGCCGCGTGTGCCGATGACGACGCCGGGGCCGGCAACCGCCGCAACCAGCGCGGTGACGGTGATGGATTGCCCGGCAATGCCGGAGCTGATGGCAAGATCTTCCGATAGCGGCGTCAGAAGGCTGACCGGCAGAAATTCCGCCGTCACCAGCCCGAAGACACCGAGCGAAAGCGAAACCACGGCGGCCCACTTCGCATCCGGCTCTTTTCTGCGCGGCACATATTCGAGTTCGTTTATGGTCCGGTTATTCATGAAAATCTCCTGATGCGCATTGTCAGAATGCGCCCTGAAATGGAAGGGCAAGACGATGAAACCGCTGGGAGGCCGGTTCAGCGCCCGCAAATCGATGGTCATAAGCTATGCGTGACACCCCGGCGTTTCCATGCTAGAAAATCCGTATTCCTTAACTAATCGTCCGAATTTGCGAGATGTCATGAATGATGCCCTGACGGAAATGCTGCGAGGTCTGAGGCTTGACGGCGTGGAATATGGCCGCTGCCGCATGGCCACCCCCTGGGCCACCGCCTTTCCCGAACAGGAAGCGGCGCGGTTTCATTTTATCGGCGTCGGCCAGGCGAAGCTGCGAAAGCCTTCCGGCGAATGGCTGATGCTTAAATGCGGCGATGCCGTGCTTCTGCCGCGCGGGCACGCCCATGTGCTTGCCAGCGGCGAGAATGTGACGCCCTCGCCCTTTGACCGTTTCGGCAAGAAGGAAGTCTGCCAGGGCATTTTCGACATGCAATGCGCCAGCGCCGGCGGCGATACCGTGGCCTTTACCGCTTCCATGCGTTTCAACATGGATAATCTGCACCCGCTGCTGCAGCTGATGCCGGATGTGATGCTGACCAGCGACCTGGCCAAAAGCGACCCGGCCATTCCCCACCTGCTGGAAGCCATGGCGCGCGAAGTGGAGCTGAACCGCGTCGGCGCCGGTGGCATTCTGGCAAGGCTTGCCGATGTGCTGACCGCGACCCTGATCCGCACCTGGGTGGAACATGGCTGCGGCGATTCCAGCGGCTGGCTGGCCGCCGTGCGCAATCCCGAACTGGGGCGGGTGCTGGCCGCCATCCACCTCACCCCGGAAAAGGACTGGAGCGTGGAAGAGCTTGCCTCCTTGATGGGCGCATCCCGCTCCAGTTTTGCGGAACGTTTCACCCGCGTGGTGGGTGAAAGCCCGGCGCGTTATGTGGTGCGCGTGCGCATGCATCAGGCACGTCTATGGCTGCGCGAAGGCATGCGCGTGACGCTCGCTGCGGAAAAGCTCGGCTATGATTCCGAAGCCTCCTTCAGCCGCGCCTTCAAACGGGTGCTCGGCGCGCCACCCAGCCAGTTCCGCCGCAAGGACGCGGCCGGGCTGGAGGATGCGGCTTAAAAGCTTCAGACAAACCGGGTAAGGATACTGTGTGAGAACAGATCCGCCTGAAGCGGAAGGGCATCGTCCGGGGAGCATCCACCATGAGCATGGCCGACGACGCCCGTTTCTGGAACCGGTCAGCACGGAAATATGCGAAAGGCAGGATTTCAGACGAGGCTGGATATGCGCGCACGCTGGAGCGGACCCGCGCCCTGCTGAAACCCGACGACAACGTACTGGAACTGGGCTGCGGCACCGGAACGACGGCGATCCGGCTGGCGGTTAGTGTCAAAGACTACCTCGCGACGGATATTTCCGCCGACATGATCGCAATCGCCAGGGAGAGAAAACAAGCCGCCGGCTCTCTCCACAACCTCACCTTCAGCGCAACGACTGCGGAAGCGCTTGTGCCCGGCGACAGGCAGTTCAATGCGGTACTGGGTTTCAACTATCTTCATCTGGTCCGCGATCTGCCCGGCACGCTGCGGCACATTCACGCCCTGCTTGCCCCGCACGGCCTGTTCATTACCAAGACCCCCTGTGTCGGCGATATGAACCCGCTTATCCGCCTTGTCCTGCCGGCGATGCGGGCAATCGGCAAGGCGCCCTATGCCGGCGTGTTCAACGCGGCCGAGCTTGGCCGGCATGTAAACGCCGGTGGTTTCGACATTCTGGCGACGGAAATTCATGCAACGAAGGGCAATGACAACCGCCCTTACATCGTGGCGCGCAAGAGGTGAGCTGAGCCGCCTTCTCAGTGAAAATTGCGGGAAATGACCTTTATCCGCTCGACCGCATCGTCATCATGGTCGGCGGGCGGCGGGCGTTTCCTGATGACGCGGTGATCATCCGGCGGCATGCCGTGATGAAACTCGTCACCACGCCCATGCAGCAGGGGAAAGGCGTGGTTGCGCTCGCCCACGCTTGCGAGCGCCTGCGACAGATCGGTCAGCCGGTGGGCGACCAGATGCACCACCTCACCTTCCCGCTGGATCTTGCCGTAAATGCCGACCATGCCGGCGGACAACACCACGCGGCGGTATTTTTCGAAGGTTTTGACCCACAGCACCGCATTGGCAATGCCCGTTTCGTCCTCCAGCGTCATGAAGATCACGCCCTTTGCCGAACCGGGGCGCTGGCGCACCAGCACCAGACCGGCCGTTTCCAGCCATGTGCCATCCCGAACACGCACCGCCTCCGCACAGGTGACAATGCGGCGGCGGGAAAGATCATGCCGCAGGAAGGTCATGGGATGTTCGCGCAGTGTCAGCCCCACATGGCCGTAATCCTGCACCACCTCGCCACCGTCAGTCATGGGCTTGAGCGCAACGGAGGGTTCCTGAAGCTCTTCGATAACGGCATTTTCCCTGATGGCCGCGGCGGCGAAAAGCGGCAGCGGTTCATCCCGCAGGGCCTTGATGGCCCAGAGCGCCTCGCGCCTGAAAAGCGAAAGCGACGGCAGAAAGCCATCGGCTTCGGCGAGACAGACAAGGGCGGCGGCCGGAACACCCGCCCTTCGCCACAGATCGTCGACGGAGGCAAAAGGCCGATCCTGCCGGGCGGCGACGATTTTTGCAGCATGATCATTGGAAAGCCCCTTCACCATGCGCAGGCCAAGCCGCACGGCAAACCGCTCCTCACCCTTGCCATTCTTCTTGCCCGTAGGCTCCAGCGTACAATCGAAGCGGCTGTTATTAACGCAGACCGGACGCACCTCGACACCATGATCACGCGCATCGCGCACGATCTGCGCCGGGGCGTAAAAACCCATGGGCTGCGAGTTGAGAAGCGCCGTACAGAAAATATCGGGATGATGGCATTTCAGCCATGAGGAGGCGTAAGCAATCAGCGCGAAGGAAGCCGCATGGCTTTCAGGGAAACCATAACTGCCGAAACCTTCCAGCTGCTTGAAGATGCGTTCGGCGAATTCCTGCTCATAACCGCGCGCGACCATGCCCGTGACCAGTTTCTCCCTGAATTTGGAAATGGTGCCTACATTCTTGAAAGTCGCCATGGCCCGGCGCAGCTGGTCCGCTTCATCCGCGGTGAAACCGGCGCAATCCATGGCGATCCGCATCGCCTGCTCCTGAAACAGCGGAACACCCATCGTCTTTCCCAGGACGCTTTCAAGTTCTTTTTTCGGAAAAAGGACCGGCTCCTTTCCCTGCCGGCGGCGTAGATAGGGATGCACCATATCGCCCTGAATGGGGCCGGGGCGAACGATGGCAACCTGAATGACGAGGTCGTAAAACTCCTTCGGCCTCAGGCGCGGCAGCATCGACATCTGCGCCCGGCTTTCAATCTGGAACGTGCCGAGCGTATCGGCCTTCTGGATCATGGCATAGGTAGGCCCGTCATCCGGCGGCATGGCGGCGAGATCGTATTTCTCTCCCGTGCGTGCCTCCAGCATGTCGAAGCCGCGCTTCATGCAGGAGAGCATGCCAAGCGCCAGGCAATCCATCTTCATGAACTTCACGACATCGATATCGTCCTTGTCCCATTCGATGATCTGGCGATCGTCCATGGCGGCGGGTTCGATCGGCACCAGCTCGTCCAGCCGGTCATGGGTCAGAACAAAGCCGCCCGGATGCTGGCTGTGATGGCGCGGTGTGCCGACAAGCTGATTGGCAAGTTCGAAGGCAAGCTTCAGGCGGCGATCCTCCATATTGAGGTTCAGTTCCTGCACCTGCTTTTCACCCACCCCCTCGCTCCAGCGCCAGACCTGCGAAGACAGAAGCTTGGTCAGGTCTTCCGGCAGGCCCAGAACCTTGCCGACATCGCGGAGCGCCCCACGCCCGCGATAACGGGTAACGACAGAGCAGAGTGCGGCCTTGTCACGGCCGTAGGTGTCATAGACCCACTGAATGACCTCTTCGCGCCGCTGGTGTTCAAAATCCACGTCGATATCCGGCGGTTCTCCCCGGTTCTCGGAAACGAAACGTTCAAAGACGAGATTGCTGAAAAGAGCGGGATCGATGGCGGTGATGCCAAGCACAAAACAGATAACCGAATTGGCCGCCGAACCACGCCCCTGACATAGAATATCTTTTGAACGCGCATAACGGACAATGGCATTCACAGTCAGGAAATAAGAGGCATATTGCAGCCTGCCGACAACCGCCAGCTCATGATGCAACGCCTTTTCCACCTTCTCGGGCAAACCCTTCGGATACCGCCCCGGCACCGCTTCCCAGACCATCTTCTCCAGCGCCTGCTGCGCCGTCAGTCCCGGCAGGCTACGCTCCTCGGGATATTGATAGACCAGTTCCTTCAGCGAAAATTTGCAGCGTTTCGCAATTTCAAGGCTACGGGAAAGCGCTTCAGGATAACGGGCAAACAGCCGGTGCATCTCTTCCGGCGGCTTCATATAGCGGTCGGCGTGGCGTTCGCGGCGGAAACCGGCCTCATCGATGGTGCAATTGTGCCTTATGCAAGTGACGACATCCTGTAGCATTCGCCGCTCGGGCACATGAAAGAGCACGTCATTGGTGACAACAGTCGGCACACCTGCGACCTGCGCCATCTCTGATAGCTCGAAAAGCCGCATCTGGTCGTTGGGGCGTCTTCTGAGGCTGAGTGCCATATAGGCCCTGTCGGCAAAGGCGGCTTTGAGCCGCCGCAGGCGAAGTGCGCAAAGATCATCCGCGAGGTCAGCGAGCAGCACCACAATCAGGCCTTCGCCATAGGCAACGAGATCGTCCCAAGCCAGCCGGCATTTGCCCTTGCCGCCCCTTTTCTTGCCGATGGAAAGCAGCCGGCAAAGCCGCCCGTAAGCCGGGCGATCCATGGGATAGGCGAGCACGGAAAGATCGTCATCCAGATCGAGCCGGCAACCGATGATGAGGCGGATGCCATGATTATGGGCGGCTTCGTAAGCGCGGGGAATGCCCGCAAGACTGTTGCGGTCCACGATACCCAGCGCCTCGATGCCGAGATTTTTGGCCTGTTCGAAAAGCTCCTCGCAGGAGCTTGCACCCCGCAGGAAGGAAAAATGCGTGGTCACCTGCAGCTCGGCATAACGGGGCGTATTCATGCGAAGACCCCGTGAATGAACCAGCCCTGCGAACCCGTCTCGGCATGTTCGCCATCACCGGAGCGGAAAATCCAGAAGCGCTCGCCACCTTCGTTTTCCACCATGAAATAATCGCGCACGGCGGCCTTTTCCCGGTCGCGTTTCCACCATTCGCCGAACACCCGTTCCGGCCCATCGGCGCGCCGCACGTTATGGCGCACGCCTTTCCAGAGGAAATAACGCGGCGGATGGTCGGGCAACAGCGCCAGCGTCTCGATGGGTTCAGGCCTTGCAAAAAGCCTGACCGGACGCGGCCAGTGGCCGGGCCAGCCGAGCGTATCATCAGGCGCAAGCGCCGCAACTGAAGTAAGGGAGCGTTCCGGCACATCGCTTGCCACCGCCGCATAACGATAGACCCGGTGGCCGCGATTGAGGATGACATCGACCGTATCGGCGATTTCCGCACGGCCTTCCTCCAGAAGCGAGGAACGGGCCTGCGCGGCGACAAGCGGCTCGGCATGGGTGGCGGTCAAAACCATCATCTCGATGCCGAAGCCGGGATCGATGGTGTCGATACGGTCGGTCAAAAGCCGGACAAGCTGTTTGACATCGCGCACCGGTCTGGACGTGCCGGCCCGTATGGCCTGCAGACCGCTATCAACCCGGTGCAGCACCAGATCGACCCGGCGCGCGCCGAGGCCGCGCTTTTCCAGCGCGACGCAAAGTTCGGCAACCAGCTTTTGGCTATAACGGGCAATCGTTTCCGCCGCCGCGATGGGTTCGGGAAAGGCGCGCCGCACCTCCACCAGATCAGCCACCCGCACCGGTTCGATGGGTTCGCCGATCTCCCCGAGCGCCTGCGAAAGACGGCGGACGAGTTCTGGGCCGAAACGCAGGGTCAGCGGCGCGCGCGGAGCTTCGGCAAGCTCGCCGATGCTGCGGAAACCGAGCACCTTCAGCCCGGAAACGATACGCTCCTCCAGCCTGAGCGTAGCAAGCGGCAAGCCGCTGATCGCCGCGCGCTGCCCGCCCGGCGGCACGATGCTGATTACCTCAGGGCTAAACCGCGCCAGCGCATGGGCCGCACCCCAGCTATCGGCAACGGCGGCGCGGGCGGCAAAGCCGGCGGCATGCAGGCGGTTGACCATGCCGCTCAGCATCAGCGTCTCATTACCATGCAGATGGTCCGCACCCGTCGTGTCCAGCACCAGCCCGTCGGGTGGGTCGGCGGCGACAATCGGGGCATAGATGCGCAGGAAATGAAAGGCCAGCTGCTGCAGGGCGCGGGCATCACCAGCCGCATCCAGATCTTCAACGAGAAGACCCGGCACCAGCGCCTGCGCCTTGCTGACCGGCGTGCCGGGGCGGATGCCCGCCGCCTTTGCCGCCTTGTCGAGCGCCAGCACCAGCCGGCGGCTGCCCTGACGGCCGATCATGACTAGCGGCTTTTCAACCGGCGGCGCGTTCTGCCCCAAAAGACGCCGGAAACGATCCGTCGGCCATGTCGGCAGGTAGAGCGAGACGACCCTTTGCATCACAGGCTTCCACTTCAAATTCGGCACTTTCGCCGCCGCGACATCGCAAAAGTTCGAGAAACCAGCGCGGCCTGCCCACCCCCGGCACCGGCAGGGGGGATGAAGGCCGCACGGAGATGCGCCAGCGGGTCACCGCCGCCGTCGGCTCACCGAACAGCGCCGCATCGGCTTGACGCCGGAAGCGGCGGATGACGATGCCGGTAACCCCAGAGGTTTCCGCCGCCAGCTGCAGCCGCCGCGAGGCGGTCATCGGCAGTTTCGCCACTTCACCCATCACCGCGCCGAAACCATTGCAACGCAAGCCCTCCTCGAAACAGTCGAGCACGCCTTTCTCATCGCGGCATTCAACGATGATGAGCCGGTTCTGCGACAGGCCGGCCTGTGTCAGACCCGGCATGAACAGATCCCGCCGGGTGACACACCATAAAACCTTGCCGGAAAGCCGTGCCGCCACACCGGCAGCAAACAGCGCTGCCGCTGCCCCATCGGCAGCGCCATTGCCGCCGCCGCTCACCTCATGCAGGCAACCGAGCTTCAGCCCGCCTCCCGGCAGGTGATGGTCGATGGCATCCACGCCGAAAGGCAAGCTCTCGTGCAGCCGCTCAGGACCGTTACCGATCCTTTCCAGCCTTTCACGCAGCTCTTCGACAACGAGCAACTGATCCGCGCGCTTTTGCATGGCATGACAGGTTTCAATTCCGGTTATTCATCTTTATTGTTCTTGTTTTGTTCCTATTTCAGCGAAGAGTCAAGCAACAGGCTGCCGCTCATCAACAGTTTGCACGGGAAGAGAGGATTAAGCCCTTGCAGCGCTTCGTCCCGCCGTTAAAACGGAATTGTCCGCTCGCTGCCGTTCTTCTCACGAGAACCGATGCGCCACGGACATCAGGGTTTTGGAGGAAACCGCCGATGATCGCCAGCATTCTGATTGCCGTGGTTGCGGCCATCCATATTTACATCGTCATTCTGGAAATGCTGCTGTGGGAAAAGCCCGCCGGCCGCAGGGCCTTCGGTCTTTCGGCGGATTTCGCGCGGCAGACGAAAGTGCTGGCCGCCAATCAGGGACTTTATAACGGGTTTCTGGCAGCCGGGCTGATCTATGGGCTCATGCAGGGCGATACCGGGCTGAGCTTCAAGGTCTTCTTCCTCACCTGCGTTCTGGTGGCCGGTATTTTCGGTGCCGTTACCGCCAATACCATGAAGATCCTGTTCATTCAGGCGCTGCCCGCCCTTTTGGCACTTGGCGCGCTCTGGATTGGAGTATGAACCGATGACAGCATGGAATGACAGCCGCGCCACAGACGCCCTCAACCGGATTTTCATGGCGGCAGTCGCAAGCGCCGATCCGGCAAAGGTGCTGCAACACCACCTTCCCTCCCCGCCCAAAGGCCGCTGCGTGGTGGTGGGGGCGGGCAAGGCCTCGGCTGCCATGGCCGCAGCGCTCGACAAGGCCTGGGCGGATGTCGATCTCTCCGGTGTGGTGGTGACCCGTTATGGCCATGCCGTTCCGGCCGGCCGTATCGAGATCATCGAGGCTTCGCATCCCGTGCCCGATGACAAAAGTGCTGAGGCGGCAAAACGTATTCTCGCCGCCGTTGAAGGCCTGACCGCCGAGGACATGGTGATCGCGCTGATTTCCGGCGGCGGTTCGGCGCTGATGGTCGCCCCCGCCGAAGGCATGACGCTTGCCGACAAGATGGCCGTCAACCGTGCCCTCTTGGCCAGCGGTGCAACGATTTCGGAAATGAACGCCGTGCGCAAGCACCTCTCCCGCATCAAGGGCGGACGGCTGGCGCTGGCCGCCAAGCCGGCCAAGGTTGTTTCACTGCTGATTTCCGACGTGCCCGGAGACGACCCCTCCGAGATCGCCTCCGGCCCGACGGTTGCCGATCCAAGCGACATTGAAACCGTGCGGGAAATCGTCTCGCGTTATGAACTCGATCTTCCCGAAACCGTGCGCAGGGTGCTGGAAAAAGGCGAGGAGACACCGAAGGCCGGCGATATCGATGAGGATGTCAGGATGATCGCGGCCCCCTCGCTTGCCCTGCAGGCGGCGGCGGAAGAGGCGGTGAAACTCGGCCTTACACCGCTCATCCTCGGCGATTCCCTTGAAGGCGAATCCAGGGATGTCGGCGCCGTCATGGCCGGCATCGCCCTTTCCGCCAGCCGCAAGGGCCTGCCAGTCAAAGGCCCGGCCGTTTTGCTTTCCGGCGGCGAAACCACGGTCACGATCGGCAAGGGACCGGCCGGCAAGGGCGGCCGCAACACGGAGTTCCTGCTGAGCCTCGCGCTGACGCTGAAGGGTGCGGACGGCATCTGGGCCATTGCCGGCGACAGCGACGGAATAGACGGCGTGGAGGATGCGGCGGGCGCGGTGGTGACACCGGACACACTTGCCCGTATGCGGGCTGCCGGTGTCGATCCGCGCCAGTCGCTCGTAGGCCACGACAGCTACACGGCTTTCAAAGGCGTCGGTGATCTTGTCGTGACGGGGCCGACGCTGACGAATGTGAATGATATCAGGGCGATTTTGATCGGGTGAAATCCGGGAGCGTTCGAGCCGGCTGGTGCCCCTCCGGTGCGCGCATCACGGAGGAGAGCCGTTTTGACTATACCCTCGGACAGGAGTAATCTGACGGGATATCCTTTGGAGCCTCAGCCATGCGTTCTGGAGTGCTCATATCTGGCCTGATCATGGCCCTTGTTCCAACTTTGGCGGATGCCCATAATTGCAAATGCCGAAATCGCGGCGTCATGTTCCAGCTTGGCCAGACATCCTGCCTGAAGGTTGACGGCGGCTCTTATCTCGCGCGCTGCGAAATGAAGCTCAATGTCTCCTCCTGGACCAAGGTTCAGGACGGTTGCCCCGTGACGGAACGGGCGCAGTCGACATCGTCTAGCGCTTATCAATAAGTCTTGCACCCCAGTCCACGAAAGAGCGAGCGCATCCCGCTTGTTTCTTCTGCCCGCCGGGGAGAGGTCCGCGGCAGCGGGATGAGGGGGCGCGGCCAGCGATAAACCGAGAGCTTGCCCCTTCATCCGACCCTTCGGGCCACCTTCTCCCCCGACAGGGAGAAGAATACGCGGCAACCTCGTTTTACAGCTTCACCCAGCCGCCGTTCTTCTTGCCGGACTCGATGCAGGCGGTGACGAAGGCGACACCTTTAACGCCGTCATCGACGGTCGGGTAAATGACCGCCTTGTCCAGCGCCGAGCCGGTGCGGCGGGCCTCGATGGCATGCGCCGCCTCGGTATAGATGGTGGCGAAGGCTTCGAGATAACCTTCCGGATGGCCGGACGGAATGCGGGTGACACGGGCGGCAGCGGCCCCAGCGCCAGCACCGCCGCGGGTGATCAGCTGCTTCGGCTCGCCGAGCCTTGTGAACCAGAGGTAATTGGGATCGGCCTGCGTCCATTCGAGGCCGGCCTTGTCGCCATAAACACGAACCTTCAGCCCGTTTTCGTGACCCACCGCAACCTGGCTGCACCAGAGCAGCCCCTTGGCGGCCTGCTTGCCGCCCTTTGGTTTAAAGCGCAGCATCACATGGGCATTGTCATCCAGACGACGGCCTTCGACGAAGGTGTGCACATCCGCCGCCAGCTCATCCGCTTCCAGACCGGAAATGAAGCAACCGAGATTATAGGCATGGGTGCCGATATCGCCGGTGGAACCGCCGACGCCCGATTGCGCCGGATCGGTGCGCCAGACGGCCTGTTTCGCACCGGTCTGCTCCACCGCTTCCGTCAGCCAGTCCTGCGGATATTCCATCTGCACCAGACGGATTGTGCCGAGTGCACCGGACTGTACCAGTTCCCGCGCCTGCCGCACCATCGGATAGCCGGTATAATTATGCGTCAGGATGAACAGCGCATCGGCCTTGTCGGCCACCTGCTTCAGCTTTTTGGCGTCCTCCAGGTTGGAGGTCAGCGGCTTGTCGCAGATGACATGGATGCCGCGCTCCAGAAACGCCTTGGCGGCCGGATAATGCACATGGTTGGGCGTGACGATCGCCACCGCCTCGATGCCGTCTTCGCGAAGAGCCTCTTTTTCGGCCATTTCCTCGAAAGAGCCGTAGCAGCGCTCGGGATCGAGCCCCAGCTCACGGCCGGAGGCGAGGGATTTTTCCGGCGTTGAGGACAGGGCCCCCGCCACGAGATCGAAGCGATTGTCGAGCCTTGCTGCCATACGATGGACGCCGCCGATAAATGCGCCCGAGCCGCCACCGACCATGCCAAGACGAATCCGCTTGTTCGCCTTGTCGGTTGTCTTTCCTTCAATAGCCATAATAACTCCCCTGAAATGCTCTCAAAGCCCAAGCATACGGCGGTTGGCCGCATCGTCGGTGCCGCCAGATGCGAAATCGTCAAAGGCTTTGTCCGTGACGCGGATGATATGCGCCTTGACGAATTCCGCCCCGTCGCGGGCGCCGTCTTCAGGGTGCTTCAGCGCGCATTCCCATTCAACCACGGCCCAGCCGTCGAAATCATTGGCCGCCATTTTCGAGAAGACCGCACCGAAATCCACCTGCCCGTCGCCCAGCGAACGGAAGCGACCGGCGCGCTCCACCCAGCCCTGATAACCGCCATAAACGCCCTGCCGGCCGGTAGGGTTAAACTCCGCATCCTTGACGTGGAACATCTTGATGCGGTCTTTGTAGATGTCGATATTGTCGAGATAATCGAGGCATTGCAGCACGTAATGCGACGGGTCATAGAGCATGTTGGCGCGGCTGTGGTTCTTTACGCGTTCCAGGAACATCTCGAACGTCACGCCATCATGCAGGTCTTCGCCCGGATGGATTTCGTAGCAGACATCCACGCCCTGCTCATCGGCATAATCTAGGATAGGCGTCCAGCGTTTTGCCAGCTCGTCAAAGGCGGCTTCGACCAATCCCGCCGGACGCTGCGGCCACGGATAAACGAACGGCCAGGCAAGAGCGCCGGAGAATGTGGCATGTGCCTTGATGCCGAGGTTTTTCGAGGCTTTCAGCGCAAGCTTCACCTGCTCGACGGCCCATTGTTGCCGGGCCTTGGGGTTGCCGCGCACTTCAGGCGCTGCAAAGCCATCGAAGGCCTCGTCATAGGCGGGGTGAACGGCAACCAGCTGGCCCTGAAGATGGGTGGAAAGCTCGGTTACCTCAACACCGTTCTGGCGTGCCACGCCGGCGAACTCATCGCAATAATCCTTCGATTCCGCCGCTTTTTTGAGATCGATCAATTGCCCGGCCCATGTCGGCACCTGCACGCCGGCATAACCCTTTTCCGCCGCCCATTTGGTAATGCCATCCCAGCTGTTGAAGGGTGCGGCATCACCGGCAAACTGGCCGAGAAAAAGACCCGGCCCCTTGATCGTTCTCATAAAATAACCTCCCTGTATCGATACAGTTGAGCGGTAAAACCGCTTTGACTCCCAGCGCCAAGCTAACCGCTCGTAATTTTCAGACAAGCCCCAAAAGCGGAGGGGCGAGAGAATTTCGCTATTTCACTAAAAAAGCGAAGTAGGCTTAAAGCGCCAGCCCGCTGGCCCTGTCGAACACATGCACGCGCTCATGATGCACGGTGGCGGCAAAGGGTGCGTTGACCTTCACCAGCTGCTCGCCATCCACCACGGCCGTCACCTGATCACCCGCCAGTTCAAAGACCACATGGGTCTGCGCACCGGTCGGTTCCACCAGCACGGTGCGGCCGGAAAGCGAGATATCGCCGCCAATGGTCGAGCCGATATGTTCGGGGCGAAGCCCGATCGTCACCGGCTGGCCGCGCTTGACCTTGCGTGTCGCGGCAATGCGGATCGCGGTGCCGTCCTTCAGCCGGGCGGCGGGCTGATCGCCCTCGCCATCGACCACGCATTCGATGAGGTTCATGGCCGGGGAGCCGATGAAGGCGGCAACGAAGAGATTGGCGGGTGTCTTGTAAAGTTCCAGCGGCGTGCCCTGCTGTTCGATGCGGCCGTGATTAAGCACCACCACCCGGTCCGCCAGCGTCATGGCCTCGATCTGGTCATGGGTGACATAGATCGACGTCGTGCCAACTTTCTGATGCAGCGCCTTGATTTCACTGCGCATCTGCACGCGCAGCTTGGCATCGAGGTTAGAGAGTGGCTCATCGAACAGGAAGACCGCCGGGTTGCGCACCACGGCGCGGCCCATGGCGACGCGCTGGCGCTGGCCACCGGAAAGCTGCGAGGGTTTACGATCCAGAAGCTTGCCGAGATCGAGCATGCGGGCGGCTTCCGCCACGCGTTCCTCTATGACGTTTTTCGGCTGGCCGGCGAGCTTCAGATTGAAGCCCATATTTTCGGCCACCGTCATATGCGGATAAAGCGCATAGGACTGGAACACCATGGCGATGTTGCGCTCGCGCGGCGTCATGCCGTTGACCACCTTGTCGCCGATGAGGATATCCCCGCCGGTGATTTCCTCCAGCCCGGCGATCATGCGCAAAAGCGTGGACTTGCCGCAACCGGAAGGGCCGACCAGCGCGATGAATTCACCATCCGCTATATCAAGCGAGATGCCGTGGATGACATCGAGCGAGGCATAGGACTTGGCGATATCCTTAAGTTCGACGGAAGCCATGTTTTGCTCCTTTCAGGTCACGATTTGACGGCACCGGCCGTCAGGCCCGCGATGATGTGTTTCTGTGCGAGGAAGAAGACGATGACGGTCGGCAGGATCGTCAGCGTGATGAAGGCGAGCACCAGCTGCCACTCGGTGCCGAATTCGCCGCGATAAACCATGATGCCGAGCGGCCAGGGATATTTCGATTCCGAATTCAGCATGATCAGCGGCAGGATATAGCTGTTCCAGCTGCCAACGAAGGAAACGATGCCGACCGTGGCGACGATGGGTCGCGAAAGCGGCAGGGAAATGTGCCAGAAGAAGCGCAGATAACCGCAGCCATCCACGAAAGCAGCCTGAAACAGTTCCTCCGGCAGATTGCGGAAATAATTGCGGAACAGGAGAATGCTCATGCCAAGCCCGAAGGCCACCTGCGGCAGCACCACACCCCAATAGGTATCGAGCAGGCCGAGATCGCGGATGCGGATGAACAGCGGCAGGATGGCAGTGGCCGCCGGGAACATCAGCCCCAGCAGGAAATAATTGAGCAGGAATGACGAGCCGAAGAACTTCACATGCGCGAAGGTAAAGGCCGCCATGGCCGAAACGGTGAGCGTCAGGAACACCGTCAACAGCGCGATGACCAGCGAATTGAAAATCTGCAGCCAGTAACGTTTGCCGAAGAGAATATCGCCGTAATTGGCCCATTGCCATTCCGCCGGAATGCCGAACGGGTTGACGCGCAGGTCTCCCAGCGTCTTGAAGCCGCCAAGTGCGGTGGTGAGCAACGGGATGAGTACGATAGCCGCGATCAGGCTCAGCGATATATAGAGATAAAGCTTGGTTTGCAGCGGCATGCGGACGGAGGTGGATGTGTCAGTCATGGCGCATGAAAATCCTTTTGTAACCGAAGGCGAGCGTCACGCAGATGACGAAAAGAACGACGCCGACCGCACTGCCAAGCCCCACCTGCATGCGCATGACGCCGTAGGTGTAGAGGAACGTGACCATGGTCTGCGTGGAGTTGGACGGACCGCCGCCGGTGAGCGGCATGATCATGTCGAACAGCTGCAATGAGCCGATAACCGCGAAGAAAACGGAAAGACGAACGGTGGACCCAAGCATCGGCAGGGTGACATAACGGAACTTCTGCCAGCCGGAAGCGCCATCGATTTCGGCGGCTTCCAGCACGTTCTTGTCGACGGACTGAAGGCCGGCGATGAACAGCATCATGTGGAAACCGAAATATTTCCAGACGATGACGCCGAGCACGGCATAGATCGCCACATCCTTGTCGGCCAGCACGTAAGGGTTGGCAAAGCCGAAGAAATTGGAAATGGCGGCAAACAGGCCATAATCGCCATCATAAACGAAACGCCAGATCAGACCCGCGGCCACATCCGCCAGGACATAGGGCAGAAAGAACACCAGCCGGAAGGCGACGACGCCCGGAATGCGGTGCGCCAGCATCGTGGCGAGCCAGATGGCCAGTGGGATCTGGATCAGGATGGAAATCAGGATGATGAGGCCGTTATTGAGCAGAGCCTGCGAGAAGGCGGCATTGCCGAACAGGACCTGAAAATTCCTTAAGCCCACGAAATCCGTCGGCGTGCCATAGCCGTTCCAGCGATAAAGACTGTACCACGCCGCCTCACCCATGGGCAGGATGACGAACAGGGTAAAGAGCAACAATGCCGGCGGCAAAAACACCAGAAGGGTCAGCGCCCGGTCATGCGCAACCGAACTTTGCTTGCGCTTCGGCTTTGCCGCACCGCGCGCCGGTATGGACGCAGAAGTCATGGAAATATCCGTCATCTCTATCCGCTTTCTTTTATGCAGATATCGCGGCGCCGCGTTTTAGCGCGGCGGCCGCAATGCAGGTGACAATCAGCGAAGCTCGAAAGCATCCTGAATTTGCTTGGCGCCCTCTTCCGCGCTCATCTGGCCGGAGACGATTTCGACGGAGACATCATTAACGACGCGGCCGACGGCAGCGCCCAGCGTCTGGTCGAAGAAGTTCTGGTGCCAGGTGGAGCCGGCAAGCTGCTTGGCCGAATCCGCCAGCAGCGGGTTTTTCACCGCACCGTCAGCACCCGTCGCAACGGGCAGGATCATCCCGGCGGCTGCCATCTTCTCTTCACTTTCCTTGCTGGTCAGGAATGTCGCGAAATCGATGGCTTCCTTGGACGCGTTTTTCGTGACTGCCCAGCCGTTCAGGCCGCCCAGCGTATCGGTTGCCTTACCGGCACCGCCTTCGACAGTGGGGAATGCGAAGCGGCCGATATTGTCGGCGGCAAGTCCTTTGCCATCACCGGCATTCTTGCGCTGGTTGGCTTCGGTATTGTCGAAACCGAGGATCATCGCCGCCTTGCCGTCACCGAAGACGCCGAGCGCCTGCGGCCAGGTGGAGCCGAGATAACCGGGCTGGAAAGGTTCCAGCTTGCCGAATTCGGCCAGCTGCTCGCCGGCCTTGATGATGGCCGGATCCATGAAACCTTCGCCCTCGCCCTTACGGGCGGCATCGAACACGGCCTGCCCGCCATTGCGCATGACGAGGTAACTCCAGTAGAAATGGATCGGCCATTTTTCACCGCCGCCACCGGCAATCGGCACGATGCCGGCTTCCTTGATCTTCTTGACCGTCGCGCCGAGATCGTCCCAGCTCTTGATGTCTTCCGCCTTCACGCCGGCCTTGGCAAACAGCTCCTTGTTATAAAAGAAGCTGACGAGGCTGACCTTGTAAGGCACGGCCCAGACCTTGCCGTCGAAAGACAGTCCGTCGATCGCGGAAGCATTATAGGCCTGCCGCAGCTTGCCGCCATCGGCGTCGAAAACCTCGGTAAGATCCTTCAGCGCGCCGGTCTTGGACTGTTCCTCAAGAACGCCGCCGCCCCAGCTATAGAAGAAATCCGGCACGTCATTGGATTGCAGGAGGGTTGGCAACTTCGCCTTGAAGGCTTCGTTTTCCAGGAATTGCAACTGCACATCCACATCAGGGTGCTTGGTCTCGAAATCCTTGGCAATCTCCTCCCAGACGGCCACGGCTTTCGGGTCCAGTTCCACATGCATCCATTTAACGACCGTCGCGGCCGAGGCGCTGGCGGCGCCGAGCATGAGAGCAATGCTTGTCGTTGCGGCAAAGCCTGTCAGCCTGCCGCTCAGGCTTGCGCCTGCGTGCCAAATCGTCATGATGGTGATCCTCCCTCGGGGATTTCCTCATTTATTCCCCAATGCGGATTAATTCACATTAGGCCTCGCCCAATGTCAAGGCGCCGCGCCGATTTTTTGCGCGAACCGCTTGACACACCCCTCCCCTACACCGTTATTTAATCCGCAACCCGACATAAATCGGTTCTCGAACCGGCATCGATCGCAGCAGGACCCCATGAAGACCGCAGACCCCGAATTAATGCGCGCGATCAACAGGCTGAGCGTGCTGGACAGCATCCGCCGCCACGGCCCGATCTCGCGGGTGGAAATCAGCGAAAGAACGCAACTTTCCACCACCACCGTTTCGGCGATTACCGCCTCGCTGCTTGATGACGGGCTGATTTTGACCCGTCATCTCGGTGACATCCGCACCGAAGGTGCACGCGGCAGGCCGCGGGTGATGCTGGAGCTGAACCCGGATGCCGCCCGCGTGGTGGGCGCCAAGATCGCCGCAAGCCGCATGGTTTTCGTTGTCACCGATTTCTGCGGTAATGTGCTTTCCACCCTCGCCCTGCCGATCCGTGTCGACCGCCAGCCGATTGGCGTCATCGCCGATCTGGTGGAGGATGGGGTTCGCCGCTGCGTGGTCGATGCCGGCCTGTCTCTGGAAGATGTGGACATGGTCTGTCTCGGCCTTCCCGGCGTCATCGAGCATCGCACCGGGAAAATCCGCAGCAGCCCGATTTTGCGTGAGGTGAACGTCAATTTCGCCGAGGAAATGACGGCGCGGCTGAGCTCGCCGACCATCATCGAAAGCGACGCTCATGCCATTACCCTTGCCCACCACTGGTTCGGCCATGCGCGCGATCTGGAAGACATGGTGCTGATTTCGCTAGAGCAGACGCTCGGGCTTGGCGTTTTGCACCAGAACCAGTTGTTTCGCGGTGCCGGCGGCCTCAGCCATAATCTCGGCGACCTCGTCATCGGTCTAGCCAATGAAGGCACAGTGCGTCTGGCGAGCCAGGCCGGCGAAAACGCTATTTTAGGCTCGCGCCCCGTGGACGGGCGATTTGCCGAGGCGATCCGGCTCGGTCGCGGCATGCAGCATGCCCATGCGCTGATTGCGGCTGAAGATCACGATCTCATTGCGGCGGCCCTGCGCGCCGGCGCGGCGCTGGGCCTGACACTTGCCAATATCGTCACGCTGTTTGCACCGCCGCTGGTCATCATCACCGGCTCCAGCCTCGAACTGGGCGAACCCTTCATCAGCAGCATCCGCGACAGCTACAACGCCGCTGTGCCGCCTTCGCTGGCCGGCGTCGCGGAGCTGGTTTTCGACGTTGCGAGCGATGAGTTGTGGGCGCAGGGCGCGGCAGCCGTAGCACTCTACGAGCTTTACGAATCACCATGGAACACGACGGGGCCGGCGCTTTAGCCGACAGGCAGAGCAGCGCGCTTAGACATTTCTGATTTACGGGAGGAAATCACATGAACAGGGTCGGCATCGGCATCATCGGCTGCGGCAACATCTCCAGCGCCTATCTCAAGGCCATGGCGTCGTTTCCCATTCTCGACATTCGCGGTCTTGCGGATATGAACGAGGCGGCGGCGAAAGCCCGCGCCGATGAGTTCGGCCTTCAGGCAACCAGCATCGACGCGCTTCTCGCCGATCCTTCCGTGGAGATCATCGTCAACCTGACGATCCCCAAGGCGCATGTGGAGGTGGGGCTGCGCGCGCTTGACGCCGGCAAGCACGCTTATTCCGAAAAGCCGCTCGGCATCAATTTCGCCGAGGGCAAACGCCTTGCCGATGCGGCAAGGGCCAAGGGCCTGCGCATCGGTTCGGCTCCGGATACCTTCCTTGGCGGCGGGCACCAGACCGCACGCCGGCTGATCGACGAGGGCGTGCTCGGCCAACCGGTTGGCGGCACGGCCACCTTCATGTGCCCCGGCCATGAGCGCTGGCACCCCAACCCCGCCTTTTATTACGAGGTTGGCGGCGGGCCGATGCTGGATATGGGTCCCTATTACATCACCGATCTCGTCAACCTGTTCGGCCCGGTCGCCAAGGTTGCGGGTTTCGCCATCGCGCCGCGCAATGAACGCCTCATCACCAGCGAACCGAAGAACGGCGAAAAAATTCCCGTTCATGTTGCCACCCATGTCTCCGGCGTGCTGGCGTTCCAGAATGGCGCCGTGGTGCAGGTGGGCATGAGCTTCGATGTGGCGGGCCACAAACACGTGCCGCTGGAACTCTATGGCACCGAAGGCACGTTGATCGTGCCCGATCCCAACCATTTCGGCGGCGAAGTGCAATTGCTGAAAAAGGGTGGCCAGTTCGAGCCGCAGGCGCTGTCGTCACCCTATGCCGACGGCAATTACCGTTCCATCGGCGTCGCCGACATGGCCCATGCGATCCGCGAGAACCGTCCGCACCGCGCCAATGGCGATCTGGCCTTGCACGTACTGGAGGTCATGGAAGCCTTCCAGACGGCATCCGACAGCGGCACGACCGTTTCCATCACCACCAAGGCAGAGCGCCCTGCTCCGCTTGAAACATCGCTGGTCGACGGCCAGCTCGGCAAATAATCCGGAGGAGAAAATAAATGCGCGAAGCACTCATCGTCTGGGGCGGCTGGAGCGGCCATGAGCCGCAGGAATGCGCCACCATCGTCAAGGACATGCTGGAGGAGGACGGTTTCAAGGTCTATGTGGAGCACTCAACCGAAGCCTTCGCCGATCCTTCGGTACATGATCTGAGCCTCGTCGTGCCCATCGTCACCATGTCGAAGATCGAGAAGGAAGAGATCAAGAACCTCACGGCCGCCGTCGAAAACGGCGTCGGCATTGCCGGTTTCCATGGCGGTGCGGGCGACAGTTTCCGCGAATGCGTCGAATACCAGTTCATGATCGGCGGCCAGTGGGTCGCCCATCCCGGCAACATCATCGACTATCACGTCAACATCACCCGCCCCGATGACCCGCTGATGGAGGGAATTTCCGATTTCCCCTACACGTCGGAGCAATATTACATGCATGTCGACCCCTCCAACGAGGTGCTGGCGACGACAAAATTCACCGGCGACCATGCCTGGTGGATCGACGGCGTGGTGATGCCGGTTGTCTGGAAACGCAAATACGGCAAGGGCCGGGTTTTCTATTCGGCGCTCGGCCATCAGGCCAAGGAGTTCTCCGTGCCGCAGATGAAAACCATGTTCCGCCGTGGCGCCAATTGGGCGGCGCGTTGAGGTTGTCGGGAGTCCTCTCCCCACGCGACGTCATCCTCGGCCTTGTGCCAAGGATCTAACCACGTATCAAAAATCAATCGGCAGCAGATCCTCGGGACAGGCCCGAGGATGACGAAGGATAGGTTTTTACGTTACCGACAACCCGAGGGGATGAATCCCCCTCAACCCCGAACAATCTCTTCCGCTGCCATCGCCACGCTGAGAACATGATCGTCCGTGCCGTGCAGACCGGAAAACAGCAGACCGACCGGCATTTCTGCCTCGCCTGTTCCGCAGGGGATCGAAACACCACAGAGATCGAAGAAATTGCCGATCTGGGTGTTGCGCAGGGTTTTCGCATTCATGGCGAAAAAGGCATCGTCATCATTGATGAGCGGCGCGACCTTTGCCGCGACATGCGGCAATGTTGGCGAGACTAGAAGCTCGTGCCTGCCGACCATGCCGGAAAACGCCGCCGTCATGCGTTCGCGCGCCTCGAGAATGGCGATATAGTCAGGCATGGAGATATTCGCACCAAGCTTCGTTCGGGCAACGACGCGCGGGTCCATACGCGCGGCATCCTCACCTTCCAGCCGGACTTTATGCAGTGCAAAGGCTTCCGCCGTTACCAGCGCGCCCTTTTCCCTGATAAGATCGAACAACTCCGAAAAAATCGGAAATGCCTGCCGCCGCACCGAAGCGCCGGCACGCACCAGCCGCTCCACCGCCTGCTCGAAGGCGGCCGCAACGCCATCCTCGATACCATCGAAAAACACTGTCTCCGGCACCACCAGCGACAGGCCGGAAAGAGGTGTGCGCGCCACATCAGCCGTGGCCTTGCCGCGCATGGCGGCATCCACCCAGACGGCATCCTGCACGGTGCGGGTGAGCGGTCCGAGCGAATCGAGGCTTTTCGCCAGGGGATAGACGCCGCGCATCGAATAACGGCCGCGGCTTGCCTTGTAGCCCACCACGCCGTTAAAGGCAGCGGGAATGCGCACCGATCCTCCGGTATCCGTACCGATCGCCACCGGCACAAGGCCGGCAGCCACGGCCACACCCGCGCCGGAGGACGAGCCGCCGGGCAAACGGTGACCGTCCCGCGCAGCGGGGTTGCGCGGCGTGCCGTAATGCGGATTGATGCCGAGGCCGGAAAAAGCAAACTCGCTCATATTGGTGCGGCCGACGGAAACCATGCCCGCCTGCTTCAGCGCCGACACCACATCCGCGTCACGGGCCGCAACAGTGGCATCTGCAAGCACCTTCGACCCGGCCGTGGTCGCCATGCCCTCGAGATCGAAAAGATCCTTCCAGGCAACCGGAATACCGTCGAGCAGACCACGGGAGCGACCTTCGCGAATGCGTTTCGAGGTGGCCTCCGCCTCCGCCACGGCGCGCTCTGCCGTCAACCCGACAAAAATCGCCTGATCGTCCTGCCCACGGATCGCGTCGAGCGTCTCTTCCGCCAGGGCGCGCGGATTAAGATGGCCGCTCTGGATGAGGATGGAAAGCTGCGCGATGTTTTTGCCCGTGTGAGCCATGATGACATTCCCTTAAATCGGCATATTGCGTCCAACATGCCGTTTATCCGCGGCTTGGCAAGGCCGGTCACGGCGCGTTTGCGGGCGAAAGATCGGTACCGGGGTGCGGGACAGCTGCAAGGAGGCTGGCTGAAACTGGCACATGAACGCCCACCGACGGCGGCTGTTTTTTCAACCTGAGGTGCAAGATCGCCGCGCCTTATATCAGCGACGACTATAAAAAGACGGATTAATTCTTAATCGCATCTAAACTTTGTTGAATTATTTAGCAGACACCATTGAAATACATGCCCTATAAAAATTCCATAAAACAATCATAACGCGACATCGCGGGGGACTATCGCGAATGGAAGAGACTGCCTATCGCGGGACGGATAGACAGGTTGAACCCGGGCACATGCTTCGCTCAACGACGCAGCCGGAGACGGGCCGGTTGTCGCGGCGGCGCTCGCTTGCCAGCAAGATAACCCTGATATTTCTGGGCGGCGTGATCTTTTCCTACAGCATCGGCGCACTTGTCGGCTGGTACATGTTCGTTGCAGCCGCCAGCGAGCAATGGCTCAACCAGGCCCGCGTCAATTCGCAGATCGCCAGCGCCACTTTGCGCAGCATCTATACCTATGTCAGCGTCACCGCCGATGCCGACGGGCAGGTCAACGGCATATTGACCGACAAACCGATCGGCGACGACGAATCCATTCTCGTTACCGGCTTCAATCCGAGCGACGTTCTTGCCCTCATCGGCGCCCAGACCAAAAATGCCGTCTGGCTTTTCCGCTATGACGAAGCCGATTCCGGTTTCCGCCAGATCGCCGCGGCCTTCGACAACGCCACCGATGATGCTGAAAAGCCGCTTGCCACCGATCCGATCTTTTCCCGGGATGCCGTGGCGGCACGTTTTGCCACCGGCTTTGCCACGATTGGCGAATCCAGCCACTATATCGGCCTGCTGCCGATCATCAGCACGGAAACGAAAAAACCGATCGGCGCCGTTGCCGTCAGCATCGGCGGTTCGGACGCGCTTTATGGTGCGCAACGCAAGCTGATCTACAATTCGCTCGCCGCGCTGATCGTGGTGCTGACTGTCACCGGCGTACTCGTGACACTGATTGCCAGGCATTTCCTGAAGCCCGTCCCCGCCCTGGTGCAGGCGACACTGCGGATCGCCCGTGAGGAAACCGATACCGTCACGCCGTTTCAGGAACGCAGGGACGAGATCGGCGACATGGCCACCGCCATCGAAACGCTGCGTGAAGCGGTTCTGGAACGCGGGCGTCTGAGGCAGATACGCGACATGGCGGAACAGCTGGAACGCATGGCGCACCATGACGCGCTGACCGGCCTTCCCAACCGCGTGCTGCTGATGAAGACGCTGGAAAACCGCCTCGAACATCTTGCCGCATCCGGCCAGCCGTTCAATGTCATGCTGCTCGACCTAGACCGCTTCAAGGCCGTCAATGATACGCTGGGGCACGCGGCCGGCGATGCACTGCTGGTGGCGGTGGCCTCGCGGATTTCCTCCGTGCTCGGCGAAGACGACATGGTGAGCCGGCTTGGCGGCGACGAATTCGCAATCATACAATCGACAAACGCAGACTGCGAGAGCCATGCGGCGATGCTCGCGGCCCGGGTGGTACACGCGGTCTCGCGCAGCTTCCACCTCGAAGGCAGCGACATCAGTATCGATACCAGCATCGGCATCGCCTGCGCGCCAGGACACGGCACATCCGCCACACAGCTTCTGCAACATGCCGATCTCGGCCTTTACCGGGCTAAATCCATGGGATGCGGCTATTTCGTGTTTTACGAGGCGGGCATGGACATGGTGGCGCAGCACAAGCATGCGCTGGAAATAGACATGAAATCCGCCCTCGAAAACCATGAATTCGAGCTGCATTACCAGCCCGTGGTCAATCTGCAGAGCGGCCGTATCGTTGCCTATGAGGCACTTGCCCGCTGGCGGCACAGCAAGCTTGGCCTGATCTCCCCGGACCGCTTCATCACCCTTGCCGAAGAAAACAACTTCATCAAGCCATTGGGTGAGTGGGTTCTTTCGCAGGCCTGCGCGGACGCCATGAGCTGGCCGAAGGACATCCGGCTCGCCGTCAACCTGTCCGCAGTCCAGCTCTGTAATGACGACATCGTTCCCGTCGTTGACCGGGCACTTGAAACATCCGGCTTTCCGGCGGAGCGGCTGGAGCTGGAAGTGACGGAAACGGCGATGCTGGAGCGCGACAGCAGCGCCAGAGCCCTGAAGCTCCTGAAGGAAAGAGGCGTCCGCCTTGTCCTCGACGATTTCGGCACCGGTTACGCCGGATTGAGCACATTGACGCATGTGGCCTTCGACAAGATCAAGATCGATCGCGAATTCGTCTCCGGCCTGCCCGCCAATCCCATGTGTTCGGCGATCGTCAACACCATCATCGACATGGCAGAGCAGATCGGCCTGAAGGTGACGGCCGAGGGTGTGGAAGACAGCCAGCAGCTCGAGGCCCTCAAACTTTCCGGATGCGACGAAGCGCAGGGCTATTATTTCGCCGAGCCAGCCCCGCTTGCCCGGATACTCAAGAACCGCGCCGTCATCGCTCCGATCGGGAACGACGAATTTGGCGGCGCTGGACAACCGACCCAGGACAATTATTGCCCACCACAAAAAGCGATTTGAGAAACCGGCCGCCGGCCAAAAGGACATAAAATGCGTCTTGCAGTATTTTGCCTTTTCCTCACATGCTTTGCCCCCATCACCCCGCTGCAGGCCGCCGGCGAAGGCGACACGCTGCAGCAGATTGCCAGGACCGCGAAAATCCGCATCGGTTATCGCGAAGCCGAACCGCCTTTTTCCTACCAGTTACCGGATGGGCAGGTAACGGGTTTTTCGACCGATCTCTGTCGCGCGATCAGCGAGGATATCCGCAAGCAGCTGAAGCTCGACAGGATCGACCTCGAATATGTCAAGGCCACGCCCGCCACCCGCTTCATCCTCGTGCGCAGCGGCCAGATCGATATCGAATGCGCCGCCACGACCAATAATAGCGAGCGCCGGAAAATCGTGGATTTTTCCTATCCGAATTTCATGACCGCCACCCAGTTTCTCTCGCGCAGGCAGGACAATCTGAAAAGCCTTGCCGATCTGGCGGGCCGTTCCGTCACATCCGCCTCCGGCACCGTCAATATCGAACAGCTGAATGCCGTGAACCGCGAAAAGAACCTCAATATCTCGGTCATGCCGACAAAAACCAACGAAGAGGCCTTCGAGCTCGTCGTTTCCGGCAAGGCTTCCGCCTTCGTCATGGATGGTATCCTGCTGGCGGCACTGGCGGCGACATCCGACAATCCGGACCTCTATGCGCTGTCCGAGGAAACGCTGAGCGCGCCCGAGCCCTATGGGCTGGTCTTCCGGCGCGACGATCCGGCCTTCAAGGCTGTCGTCAATGAAAGCCTGCGGCAGATCTTCACCGGCCCGACCATTCACGGACTCTATGAAAAATGGTTCACCAAACCCATTCCGCCCAACGGCATGAACCTGAACCTGCCAATGGCCGCCGCCCTGAAACAGGCCTACGGACACCCGAATGAATACCGGGACTGAGGGTCTCCCCTCCCGCCTCGATTTTTATGAAGACACGTTTTGACAGACCATTTTAGCTGGAGATGCGCGATGCAGAGATCGACATTGTGGCTTGCATTCGGGATTTTAAGCCTTTTATCCACCCCGGCCGTGAGCGAGGACAACCAGCCGCCAACGCTCGAAACCATTGCCAGAACCGGCATCATCCGGCTGGGTTATGCCGACCGCAACATTCCCTTTTCCTATTTGGGGAGTGGCCCGGAACCGATCGGCTACAGCATCGAGCTTTGCCTGAGGGTGGCCGATTCCATCAAGAAGAAACTGGGCCTGCCGGAACTGAAGGCCGAGTTCGTCAAGCGCACGCCAAGCAACCGTATCACGCTTCTCAATGACGGCACGATCGACATGGAATGTGTGGCGAGCACCAATACGGAGGAGAGGCGCAAGGCGGTATGGTTTTCCTACAGCCACTTCATCACCGGCACCCGTTATGTCGCGCTCAAGGCAAGCGGCCTGAACACGGTTGCCGATCTTGCCGGCCGCACGGTGGTGGTGACGACGGGAACCATCAATATCAGCCAATTGAACGTTCTCAACCGCAAGCTGGGGCTGAATATCGCCGTTCTGCAGAATGACAGTACCGAAGGCGGTTTCGACATGGTGACGGAAAACCGCGCCTCGGCCTTCGTCATGGACGATATTCTTCTGCGATCCTTCGTCGCCGAAACCGGGCGACCTGACGACTATACCATTTCAAACGAATATCTTGCCCCGCCGCAGCCCTATGGCCTGATGCTCCGCCATGGCGATACCGGTTTCCGGGATGCGGTCAACGAGGCGCTGGGGCAAATCTATGCCAGCGGCGAAATCGAAAAGATCTATGACAAGTGGTTCAATGCGCCGATACCGCCGAACGGCATCAACCTGAAGCGGGCCCTGCCCGGCGATCTGGCCGAAGCGTTCCGCAGGCCGGTCGATACGACAGCGGAGTAGAGACGCCGCCCGGTGGGGTGGGCGGCGTCTTCATAAAATAGCTCAGGCAGCGCGCAGATCAGCGCCCAGCGGAATTTCGACGTCGATCTCCAGTATGGAAACGTGTTCGTCGCGATCCATCTTCACATGCACCCTGTCGCTGTCGATCTGCACGTGTTTGGCGATGACGCCGAGAATTTCTTCCCTCAGTATGGCGACGAGATCCGAACCCGACGATGCCCTTTCGTGGGCGAGCAGCACCTGCAGGCGCTCACGCGCAAGCGGGGCCGACTTCTGTTTGCGGAAGAGACTGAAGATGCTCATGCAGCCCTCCTTGCGAAGATCTTCGAGAAGATGCCGCGCTTCTCGCCCGGAATGACGACGGGGATATCCTCGCCGGACAGGCGCCGGGCGGCGTCGAAATAGGCCATGGCCGGCGCGCAGCGTGCATCCGCCAGCGTCACCGGCGCACCGACGTTGGAGGCGCGCAGCACATCCGTGCTTTCCGGAATGATGCCGAGCAGCGGAATGGAGAGGATTTCCAGAACGTCATCCACCTTCAGCATGTCGCCGCGTTCGGCGCGGGCGGAATCATACCGCGTCAGGAGCAGGTGCTTTTCCATGCGCTCGCCGCGTTCGGCCTTCAGCGTCTTGGAATCGAGCAGGCCGATGATGCGGTCGCTGTCGCGCACCGAAGAGACTTCCGGGTTGGTGACGACGACGGCCACATCCGCATGGCGCATGGCAAGAGTCGCGCCGCGTTCGATGCCGGCCGGGCTGTCGCAGATCACCCAGTCGAAGTGCTTCTTCAACTCGTTGATGACCCATTCCACACCTTCCGGCGTCAGATTGTCCTTGTCGCGCGTCTGCGAGGCCGGCAGGAGGAACAGCGTCTCAAGGCGCTTGTCGCGGATCAGCGCCTGCGTCAGCTTGGCATCGCCCTGGATGACGTTGACGAGATCGTAAACCACCCGGCGTTCCGCACCCATGACGAGATCGAGGTTGCGCAGGCCGACATCGAAATCCACGACCACGACCTTCTGCTTGTTCTGCGCCAGCGCGGCGCCAAGCGCTGCGGTCGAGGTGGTCTTGCCGACCCCGCCCTTGCCGGAAGTTACAACGACTACCTTCCCCATATGGCTCTCTCCTGTTCCTGTGTGTTTCTCTGTTGTCAGCCGAGCTTCGCGGCCTTGATCGTATCGTTTTCCAGCCACAGCTGAACGGGCTGGCCGCGCAGCTTGTCGTCAATATCTTCAGCAACCTTGTAGACACCATCGATGGCCAGAAGCTCGGCTTCGAGCTTGCGGCAGAAGATGCGCGCCGAGACATTGCCGAGCGAACCGGCCATGGCGCGACCGCGCAGGGCACCGTAAATATGCACCGAGCCGCCGGCGATGATTTCCGCACCCGAGGCAACCGAACCGATGACGGTGACATCACCCTCGGGAAACATGATCGACTGGCCGGAGCGCACCGGTTCATTGATGACCAGCGACTGCACCACCGCGCGAACCTCACCCGATGCCTGCGGCTTTGCCTCCGACACGTCGGCGACGACAGCAACCGGCTCAACCTCTACATCGGAGGCCGGCTTTCCGCCCTTCAGCGACGGCGGCATGCCGGGCTCGATCATCGAGGGGCGAACACCCTCAATGCCCATGATACCGACATTGCGCTCCGTCAGCGCCGCCAGCAGCGCCTTCAGTCCGGCCTTGTCGAGCGTCAGTTCCGACACATCCAGCACCACCGGACGCGACAGGAAGAAGCCCGCGGAACGGGCAGCAAGATCATCGAGCCTTTCCAGCCATTGATCGACCGGAGATTCGGGGGACAGCACGACTGCGAGGAAGGAGCGGCCTTTGATACGGATCGAACGCTGGTCTGTTAGCACTTTGGTCATCTTGGTAAACAAATCGTTGACAATTAGGTACCTCGAATATGGTTAACAAATGGTTAACGCCACCCCTCGGGCGGCGGTTTCGTTAAGAAAATTCCAACGCGAAAATTCTCAACCGAAACATTCAAATCCATCCATTATCTTTTGATTTCACATACTTCTATCGCTTGCAAAAACTCACGATAGCAGCTCATCCTTGCTGCAACCTGACGCCCTGCGGCGCCGGGAAGGCACGTCATGCCCCTACCCTAACCCGGCGAGTCGCGAAACACATGAAGCGTCCGATTCCGGAACACTCCCGTTGGCCGCCGGACAGCCATTCCCTGCCTTCCAGATGGAAAAGCGATTCCGTTATGCCCTTCGATGCTGTAGAGACAGGCGATCCCGATACCTCCAATGGAAGAATGAGATGCACAGCAAAGTCCCGCCGCAGGACCAGATATTTTCGCAGGATTACGCCGCCTTCCTGTTCGACATGGACGGAACACTGGTCAATTCGATTGCGGTTGTGGAGCGCGTCTGGCGGGAGTGGGCCGTTGCAAACGGCATAGAACCTGATGCCTTCCTGCAGCGCATTCACGGCATGCGGGCCTCGGAGGTGATCCGCCGCGAGGCCGTTCCCGGCCTCGATGTGGATAAGGAGGCCGACATGATACTGCGCGCCGAGATGGATGATGTGGAGGGCATCATTCAGATACCCGGCGCCGCAGCCTTTCTTGCGTCTTTGCCGGCAGGAAAATGGGCCATCGTCACATCAGCCGTGCGGGAACTGGCCGAGCGTCGGCTCGCCGCGGCCGGCATTACACCGCCACCCGTCATGATCTGTGCAGACGATGTGGTCAACGGCAAACCAGACCCTGAAGGATACAGGAAAGCCGCCGAAAGGCTGGGCGTTGCGCCGGAGCACTGCGTTGTCTTCGAGGATGCTCCCGCAGGCATTCAGGCCGGCGAACGCATGGGAGCCGCAGTGGTGGTCATCAATGTGACCCATTCCCACCCGATCGAAACACCGCATCTTTCCATCGGCGGTTATGGTGAGCTGGATGTGATTGTTGCCGAGAATGGCAATCTGAAGCTCGCCGGCACGGGGAACTGATGCGAGCCGCGCGCTGGATGCCGCGGCTTTATTCTCAACCTCCCGGCAAACAAGTCAGCCGCAGCAGCTGTCCGGAATGAATTTTTCCCGTCATTCCGGCCTAAAGCCGGAAACCGGCCGAGACGTGTCCGCGCAGCGAAAAGAGCCCCTTCAAGGCAAACACCTGGGATCGCTCAACGCCGGAATGGCGAAAGCGTGGGATGCGACAACCGCCCGATCTGCCGAACCGCTCGCAATCGTAGCCCACAGACATTTCCACAAACGGCCAATTGACAGCGCCGCACAAATGCGTCCTAATAAAATTGGTAAGACCATCTTACCGCTTGCGTGATCGGGGGAGACTTTCACGCTGGGAGGACATCATGTTTGTGGCTCTGGAGCCGCGCCGCCTTTACCGGCTGGTCGCGGAGCAAATTCGCTTGCTCATCGAAAGCGGGGAACTGACCGAAGGTCAGCGTCTGCCGGCGGAACGCGACCTTGCGGAACGCTTCGGCGTCTCCCGCCCCACGGTGCGTGAAGCACTGATCGTGCTGGAAGTGGAAGGCCATATCCATATCCGCATGGGGTCGGGCGTTTATGTCAGCGCAGCCGGTAAGCAGGCCAAGGAAAAGCCGGCAGTGCCGGATGCCCATGGCCCGTTCGAAATCCTGCAGGCGCGCTGCATCATCGAAAGTGCGATTGCGGAAGAGGCCGCACGGCTTGCCACACCGGAGTGCATCGCCAAGCTCGATGATATCATCGAACGCATGGCCGGCGCGCTCGACAGCTCGCCACAGGCGCTCAATTTCGACCGGGCCTTCCACACCGCCATTGCCGATATCATCGGCAATTCGGCGCTCAATCGCTTTACCGGCCTGATCTATGACGAGCGCAGCCTGTCACCCTTTTTCGAAAAGCTCGCCAGCTATTTCGAGGGACCGCACACATGGAACCTCGCCGTGCAGGAGCACCGCGCAATCCGCGACGCCATTGCCGCGAACGACCCGGAAGGTGCGCGTGAGGCGATGCGGCAGCATCTGACGCTGTCGCAGAAGAGATTTTCCGAGAGTTTCGGGGAGGAAACGATCGGGGAAGAGTGACCGTCGCCGCAACCGGCAACGGAAAAAACAGCACATCTGGCTTTAATTCGGGAGGAGTTAAGAATGAAAATCAGATTGTCGACTTTGATGGGCGCAACAGCCGCCATCCTGCTTTCCGCCCTGGCGGCGCAGGCACAGACCACGCTGAAATGGGCGCATGTCTACGAGACCTCCGAGCCGTTCCACACCGATTCGGTCTGGGCGGCGGAAGAAATCGCCAAGCGCACCGATGGCCGCTACAAGGTGGATGTTTTCCCCGCCTCGCAGCTTGGCAAGGAAGCCGATATCAACCAGGGCCTGAAGATCGGCACCGTTGACATCATCATCTCCGGTTCGAGCTTTGCCGCACGTGATTTCAAGCCGATCGGCGTCACCTATTTCCCTTACATCTTCCGCGATCCGAGCCATCTGATCGCCTATACCAAGAGCGATATCTTCAAACGCCTCGCCAAGGGTTATGAAGACAAGACCGGCAACCACATCGCCGCCGTCAGCTATTACGGCACGCGCCACACCACATCCAACAAGCCGATTGCCGCCTGCGCCGACATGGCGGGCCTGAAGATGCGCGTTCCCGACGTTCCGGCCTATCTGGCCATGCCGCGCGCCTGCGGCGCGAACACCACGCCGATTGCCTTTGCGGAAGTCTATCTGGCGCTGCAGAACGGCACCGTCGATGCGCAGGAAAATCCGCTGACCACCATTGAGGCGAAGAAGTTCTTCGAAGTGCAGAAGAACATCGTCCTGACCGGCCACATCGTTGACCACCTCAACACGGTGATCTCGAAGAACCTGTGGTCGCAGCTCTCCGATGACGACAAGAAAATCTTCACCGAAGTCATGCAGGAAGCCGCCGAGCGGACCACCAAGACCATCGATGAACGCGAGAAAAGCCTCGTCGAAGACTTCAAGAAGCGCGGCCTGACCGTTGCCGAAGTCGACAAGGCCGACTTCGAGAAGAACGTCATCGAAAAAGTGAAGTTCGAGGACTTCGGTTACGACAAGGCCGACTGGGAAGCCATTCGCGCCGTCAAGTGAGCCAAGATCCGGTGCGGCTCCTTTGCCGCACCGCCCTTTCTCTCCAGACGGGATATCTCAATGTCGCAGGAAATCCATACTCAGGTCACCCCTGAGGAACTCGCCCATACGTTCGATGAGGCGCCGCCCGAGGTCGATCTCAAGGTCTATTCATTCGAGGACTGGGTCACGCTCGGCCTTTTCTGGCTGATGACGGGCTGCGTGTTCCTTCAGTTCTTCACCCGTTACGTGCTCAACAACAGCTACGCCTGGACGGAAGAAATCGCGGTCAACTGCCTGATCGGCGTCGTGTTTTTAGGTTCGGTCATGTGCGTGCGCATGTCGCGCCACATTCAGGTGGATGTGCTTTATCACTACGTGCCGCCGCAGGTGGCCCGCGCCATGTCGATCCTTGTCGATGTGCTGCGCATCCTGTTCTTCGCCTACACATCCTGGCTGATGTGGCGTTATCTGGAAATCGTCGCGGATGAGGAGATGGTCACCGTGGCGCTGCCGCGCAACATCGTTTTCTACACGGTTCTGGCGGCATTTGTCCTGATGTTCTTCCGGTCGGTGCAGGTGTTCATCGCCAATATGCAGCGCGGCTATTCCGTTCTGGAACGGCCCGAAGAATTCCAGAGCGCGGGAGATTGATCAGATGCTGCTTCTTATCGGCTCATTTCTTCTGCTGATGCTGATCGGCCTGCCGGTCGCCATTTCCATGGCCTCGGCCTCCTTGCTCTACATCGTGTTTTACAACGTCGCGCCTGATATCATCGCGGCGCAGCGCCTGATCGCGGGTGTGGAAAGCTTCCCGCTTCTGGCCGTTCCCTTCTTCATCCTTGCCGGCAATCTCATGAACACGGCAGGGGTGACCGGACGCATCTATTCCTTCGCCGTCGCGCTGGTCGGCTGGATGAAGGGTGGTCTCGCACAGGTCAACATCATCGGTTCGGTGATCTTTTCCGGCATGTCGGGCACCGCGCTTGCCGATGCGGCCGGCATCGGCACCATCGAAATCAAGGCCATGAAGGACCACGGTTATCCGGTCGAGGCGGCCGTCGGCGTTACCGCCGCCTCCGCAACGCTCGGGCCGATCTTCCCGCCATCGCTGCCCTTCGTCATCTACGGCATGATGGCGAATGTCTCGATTGGCGCGCTGTTCATGGCCGGTATCGTCCCGGGCGTCGTCATGACGCTTCTGATGATGATCACGGTTGCGGTCTTCGCCTATATCAAGGGCTGGGGCTCCGATACGCCGTTCAATCTCAGAACCATCTTCGGCGCATCTCTTGAAGTCCTCGTCGTCATGATGGTGCCGCTCGGCATCTATATCCTTACGGCATTCGGCCTGTCGCTCAACCTGTCGATCCTGATCGTGCTGGTCATCCTGCTCGCCTGCGACTGGTATTTCGATTTCTCCGCCGTGATGGCGCTGATGACGCCTGTCATCCTGATCGGCGGCATGACCATGGGCTGGTTCACGCCAACGGAAGCCGCCGTTGCGGCCGTTCTCTGGTCGCTGTTCCTCGGGCTTGTCCGTTACCGGACGATGACCTTCAAGACGCTGGCAAAATCAACCTTTGACACCATCGAAACGACCGCTTCGGTGCTCTTCATCGTCGCGGCGGCCTCCGTCTTCGCATGGCTGCTGACCGTCAGTCAGGCCGCACAGCTTCTGTCGGCGGCGATCCTGACGATCACCGACAGCAAGTGGATTTTCCTCGTGCTGGTCAATCTCTTGATGCTGTTCGTCGGCTGCTTCCTCGATACGATCGCGGCGATCACCATCCTCGTGCCGATCCTGTTGCCGCTGGTGCTGCAATTCAATATCGACCCGGTGCATTTCGGCCTGATCATCACGCTCAACCTGATGATAGGGCTGCTGCATCCGCCGCTCGGCATGGTGCTGTTCGTGCTCTCGCGTGTGGCGAAACTCTCCGTCGAGCGCACGACAATGGCCATTTTGCCGTGGCTGGTGCCGCTGTTCATAGCGCTGCTGCTGATCACCTTCGTTCCGACCATCACGCTGTGGCTGCCGACCGAAATGGGCCTGATCCGCTAAGACAAACATCCACACCCGCGCGGTCGCCACCGCGCGGGTTTCAACACAGTACACGATGGTTGAAAATCATTGACGATTCCGCGTGTGGCTCACCCCCCTCTGTCCTGCCGGACATCTCCCCCTCAAGGGGGGAGATCAGCAAGACGCTTTCTCGCCACTTCATTCTCGACCGTCGAGAGGTGCGAGACATCGCCAAGGAACGATCTCCCCCCTTGAGGGGGAGATGTCCGGCAGGACAGAGGGGGGTAAGCCACACGCAGGATTGTCAAATGATTTTCAAACGTCGTGTCCAGTGCAACCACCTAAAGAAAGGGCATCGTCATGCAGACACGCGTGGCACGTCTACACGGCGTTAAGGACATCCGCGTCGAAACGCAGGAGCTTGTGGCTCCCGGCCCCGGCGAAGTGCTGCTCACCATGGCCGCAGGCGGCATCTGCGGCTCCGATCTGCATTATTATCAGGATGGCGGTTTCGGCCCGGTGCGGGTGCGCGAGCCGATCATCTGCGGTCACGAGGCATCCGGCCATATCGCGGCTTTGGGCGCTGGCGTCAGCGGGCTCGCCATCGGCCAGCTTGTCGCCGTCAATCCGTCGCAGCCCTGCGGCCATTGCCAGTTCTGCCTAAAGGGCGAGCCGATCCATTGCCTCGAGATGCGCTTCATGGGCAGCGCCATGCGTCTGCCGCATGAGCAGGGCATGTTCCGCGACCGGCTGGTGGTTCCGGCAAAACAATGCGCAACATTTTCAGACGCGACCTCGCCCGCCGAGGCCGCCTGCACCGAACCGCTCGCCGTCTGCCTGCATGCAGTTGCCCAGGCCGGCGATCTGACAGGTGCGAAGGTGCTGGTCACCGGCGCCGGTCCCATCGGCCTTCTGACCATTGCCGCCGCACGCCATGCCGGCGCCGGCACCATCGTCGCCACCGATCTCACCGATGCCGCGCTGGAACGCGCACCCGCCATGGGCGCCGACCGCACCATCAATGTCGCAAAAGACAATGAGGCGCTTTTGCCCTATCAGGAAAACAAGGGGTATTTCGACGTCATTTTCGATTGCTCCGCCGCAGCACCCGCGCTTCGCACCGCCTTTGCCTGCGTGCGCCCGCGCGGCACCATCGTGCAGGTGGGCGTCACCGGCGACATCACCATTCCGCTCAATGCATTGGTGGGCAAGGAAATCCTCTGGCGCGGCTCGCAGCGTTTCCATGATGAATTCGCCATCGCCGCCGGGCTTATCTCCACGCGCGGGATCGATGTGCGGCCGATCATTTCCCACAGCTTCCCGCTTGGCGAGGCGAAGGCAGCGTTTGAACAGGCCGGAGATCGCTCCGCCGCCTGCAAGGTGCAACTGACATTTTCCGCAGACTGATATTTGAGGATTTAAGATGAGACATACATGGCGCTGGTTCGGCCCGGTCGACAAGGTCACGGTTCAGGATGCGGCTCAGGCGGGCGCGGAAGGCATCGTCAGCGCGTTGCACCACATCGCCACGGGCGATGTCTGGCCGGTGGACGAAATCACCAAACGGCATGAGGCCATCAAGGCCGGCGGGCTTTATTGGGACGTGGTTGAAAGCGTGCCCGTCTCCGAAGATATCAAGACCCAGACCGGCGACTGGAAAAATCACATCGCCAACTGGCAGGAAACCCTGCGCCGCCTTTCCGCTTCAGGCATCCGCACCGTCTGCTATAATTTCATGCCGGTGCTGGACTGGACCCGCACTGATCTGCGCTGGGAAACCAGACACGGCGCAAAGGCGATGCGCTTCGATCTTCCCGATTTCGCCGCCTTCGACATTCATATTCTGAAACGCCCGGACGCCGGGGCCGACTATCCGGGCTGGCTGCTGGAGGAAGCGGCAAAACGCTTCGCCGACATGCCGGATACAAAAATCACCGCGCTCGGGCGCAATATCGGCGCTGGCCTTCCCGGCTCGGCGGATGGTTATACGCTCGCCCAGCTGCTCGAAAAACTGCGCTCCTATCACGGCGTCAACCGTGAAAGGCTGCAGCAGAACCTGATCGATTTTCTCTCCGAGGTGACACCGGTTGCCGAGGAAGTGGGCATCAACATCTGCGCCCATGGTGATGATCCGCCTTGGCCGCTGCTCGGCCTGCCGCGTATTCTTTCAACGGAAGACGACTACGCCCATATGCTGTCGCAGGTCGATAGCCGCGTCAATGGCGTGACACTCTGCACCGGCTCGCTCGGCGCACGGGCGGATAACGACCTGCCCTTCATCGCCAACCGTTTTGCCGATCGCATCCATTTCGTGCATCTGCGCAATGTGACGCGCGACACCGATACCGTGCCCTGCTCCTTCTTCGAGGATGAACATCTGGAAGGCGGCACCGATATGGTCGCCGTCATCGCCGCACTTCTGTCGGAGGAAACCCGCCGTCGCGCCGAAGGCCGTGAAGACCACACCATTCCGATGCGGCCCGATCACGGGCAGGAAATCCTCGACGACCTGACGCGCGGGGCGCAGCCCGGTTATCCCGCCATCGGCCGGCTGAAAGGGCTGGCGGAGCTGCGTGGCATCGAGCGCACCCTGTCGCATGGCCGTTTCGGGCTGGCGAACAGGCAAGGCTGAGCAAGATTATTGATCGCAGGCTTCCCGTCAGCCGGCGGTCAGTCGCCCCCTGAACAGCAGACAGGTAATGGTGAAAAGCCCACCGGCTATGGCGCCGGCGGCTTTCACCGCGGCGTCCATCAGATGCGGATGACGTGTGGGCGATAAAAACTGCAGCGCCTCGATACCAAAAGCCGCGGTGACGCCCGCAACGATGACGGCGAGCCAGTGGCGCGGATAGGCAAACACGAAAGCCGCCGAGCAGAAAGCGAAGGCGGCGGCACGGTCTATCCCCACCGTCGTCAGCGTGTGAGGCCGAAAGCCGATCGGGCAGATTGTAACGATCACGATCAGCAGAAAAACCGACCAGGCGATGTATTTCGGAAGTCTATTTGTCATCATGACGTCATATAAAACGCCGTGCGCGTAAACGGAAGCGGGTGTTTTTCACGTCTCGCCCAATTAATCACACTTTTTGGTCAAATAGTTGAGAAACCGGCTTTCGCTCAGGCCCCGCACGGGCTAAGGCAGAAGGCAACCGGGCGAGGATCGCGGCTGATGGCGTTTGTGCTGTCGCCTTTCGGTCCATGTCGCGGTGTCGGGTGGATTTTCCACGCAGGATCAGATTTTCAGGGAAGAGCACAATGAGTTTCAAGCCGCACGGCAAACATCTGGTTGCAGGAGAATGGGTCGCAACGGAAGCAAAATTCCGCAGCGAGCCTGCACATGGCGAGGCTTTCGATTTTTCGGTCGGCACGGTCGATCTGGTGAACAAGGCTGCGGAAGCTGCTGAAGAAGCCTTCTGGAGCTATGGCTACACCACCCGCGAAGAGCGCGCCGCATTCCTCGACACCATCGCCGATGAGATCGAAGCACGCGCCGACGCCATCACCGAAATCGGCTCGTCCGAGACCGGCCTGCCCGCAGGACGCCTGCAGGGCGAACGTGGCCGCACCGTTGGCCAGCTCCGCCTTTTTGCATCGCATATCCGCAAGGGCGACTATCTCGATCGCCGCCACGACGAAGCGCTGCCGGATCGCCAGCCGCTGCCGCGCCCGGATATCCGCCTGATGCAGCGCCCGATCGGCCCCGTCGCCGTCTTCGGCGCATCGAACTTCCCGCTCGCCTTCTCCACGGCTGGTGGTGACACCGCTGCTGCTTTGGCCGCGGGCTGCCCCGTCGTCGTCAAGGGCCATTCCGCCCATCCCGGCACCGGCGAAATCGTTGCCGAAGCCGTTCTCGCCGCCGTCAAGAAGCACAATCTGCATCCCGGCGTCTTCTCGTTGATCCAGGGCGGCCGCCGCGATGTCGGTTCCGCGCTCGTGCAGCATCCGCGCATCAAGGCGGTCGGTTTCACCGGTTCGCTCGCCGGCGGCCGCGCGCTGTTCGATCTCTGCGCCCAGCGCCCCGAGCCGATCCCCTTCTTCGGCGAACTCGGTTCCGTGAACCCGATGTTCCTGCTGCCGGAAGCCGTTTCCGCCCGTGGCGAGGCCATCGCCAAGGGCTGGGCCGGTTCGCTGACCATGGGTGCGGGCCAGTTCTGCACCAATCCCGGCATCGCCGTCATTCTCTCCGAGCAGGCGGATGCGGTTGCTGAAACCGCACGTGCCGCGCTTTCCGAAGTCGGCCCGCAGGTCATGCTGACCGACGGCATCGCCGCCGCCTATCGCGACGGCCGCGACCGTATCGCCGCCGGCAACGGCGTGCGCGACGTGCTGACCACCACCTGCAACCTGCGCAATGCAACGCCTTATCTGTACCGGGTTTCCGGCAAGGACTGGGTTGCCAACCACGCTCTTGCCGAAGAAGTCTTCGGACCGCTCGGCCTCATCGTGACGGTCGATAGCCCGGAAGAAATGCTGGAAGTCGCAAAGAGCTTCGAAGGCCAGCTGACCGCAACGCTGCATCTGGATGGCGGCGACGCCGAGCTTGGCCGCAAGCTGCTGCCGATCCTTGAGCGCAAGGCCGGCCGCGTTCTCGCCAACGGTTTCCCGACCGGCGTGGAAGTCTCCGAAGCCATGGTGCATGGCGGCCCTTACCCGGCATCGACGAACTTCGGCGCAACCTCTGTTGGCACCATGTCGATCCGCCGCTTCATGCGTCCGGTTTCCTACCAGAACATCCCTTCGGACGTTCTGCCCGACGATATCCGCTAAAACTGATGGAGGCAGGCGCAGCGATGCGCCTGCCTTTTTTATTCGGCTTTATGCCCTTCGGGAAATACGGCCTGACGCTGAAGCGTCGCCCGCCTCCCTCCCCCGCCTCACGGCCCCCATCCAGATTTTTCCGTACCAAGACGTCGGCATCGGTTGACATCGCCCCCGCACGTAATGCTAATACGCAATCTCGTAACGTAATAACATTACAGTCATCCTTCAGAACCGATACCGGTTCTTATCCGCACGGGGATGATAACGTCTGGAAGGAACACCATGAGATTTTCCCTTCAACAGCACCTTGGCATGAGCGCGCTTGCCACGTGCCTTGCCCTCACCCTGCCGCTGGCCTCTGGCGTGGCGCAGGCGGAAGAAAGCGGCGACACCGTCAAGGAATGGCGTCTCTTCATCGCCGATCACACCCAGCCGGTGGTGCGCGCGATCAATTTCGAAACCGGCAAGGAACTCGGACGCTACGACCTCAAGGGCTATGCGGCGCTGACCGCCAGCGCATCAGGCAAGACTGTTTTCGCCACACAGTCGGATTCGGATATCGTGCATGTGATCAAGACCGGCATCGTCTTTTCCGACCACGGTGAACATCGCGATCTGGATGTGGAAGATGCGGCGCTGCTGCCCGTTACCTTCGAAGGCAAACGCCCGTTCCACGTCGTGCCGCATGATGACCATGCCATCCTGTTCTACGACCGTGGCGGCAAGGCTGAAATCATCGATGAGGCCGCCCTGCTGGACGGCAAGGCAAAGGTCCGCACTGTCGATACGACCGCCCCGCATCACGGCGTGGCAGTGACGATGGGCCGTTACGTTCTGGTATCCGTACCCAACACGCAGATCGAAACCAAACCCGACACGCTGCCGCCCCGCATCGGGTTGCGCGTTCTTGACAGGGAAGGCAAGCAGGTTGGTGAACAGGCGACATGCACCGATCTGCACGGCGAGGCGACATCCGCACGGCTTGCGGCCTTTGGCTGCAAGGAAGGCATTCTCGTTGCCCGGCCGGGCGGCACGGATGGCCCGAAGCTCGAAATGCTGGCCTATCCGGAAGATTTCCCGAAAGCCTATACCGGCACGCTGCTCGGCGGCAAATCCATGCAGTTTTTCCTTGGAAACTACGGTGAAGACAAGGTCGTCCTGATCGATCCTGACAGCAAGGACGCCTTCCGTCTTGTGGAACTGCCGACCCGGCGCGTCGACTTCATTCTCGACCCCGCCAATCCGCGCAATGCCTATATCCTGACGGAAGATGGCGACCTGCATGTGCTTGACGTGCTGGAAGGCGCCATCACCCGCAAGGCGAAGGTCACCGAACCCTACAGCAAGGATGGCCATTGGCGCGATCCGCGTCCGCGTCTCGCCGTTGCCGACGGGCAGGTCGCAATTTCCGATCCGCGCCATTCGCTGGTGCGCGTGGTGGATGCGGAAAGCCTCAAGGAAACCCGCACGCTTGCGGTGGAAGGCCAGCCTTATTCCATCGTTGCCGTTGGCGGCTCCGGCGCTTCGCACTGATACAGAACAAAAGAAACTCCGTGCGCCCGAAGGACGCACGGGGTTTCCTGATTTTGATGGGCCGTATTATCAGGCCGACTGCACAGCCTGTATCTTCTCGATGCCGCCAACAATGCCGGAGAAATCCTGCCAGACGCCCTGCGCGCCCTTGCGCCATTCGTCCAGCGCTTCCGGCTGCAGCACCTTGCCACCCTTGGAGAGCGCAAGCTCGACGGACTTTACTTCGTCTTCGACGATCAGCTGGTTGAAATATTGCGCGCCTTCGCTCGATGCTTCCAGGAGAACCTTCTTCTCTTCGTCGTCCAGCTGGTTCCAGAAGGTCGCACCGTAATAGACGACGCCTGAAGCCCAGATGTGGCCGGTTTCCGTCAGATAAGGCACGACCTCGTAAAGCTTGAAGCCGGCATAAGCGGACTTGGTGAGATCCATGGCATCAGCCACGCCGGTTGCCAGCGCATTATAGGTCTCGGTGATCGGGATACCGACCGGGGTAGTGCCGAAGGCGCTCCACAGCTTGGTGTGCAGCGGGCTCTGGATGACGCGGATCTTCTTGCCTTCCAGCTGCTCCGGCCGGGTGACCGGCTCCTTGGTCAGAAGATGGCGTGCGCCGTAATTGATGAAATCGGCAGCGATGAATTGCTGGGCGGCGAGCTTCGTCTTCAGATCAGTGCCAGTCTCGCCCGTCACCACCTTGCGCACATGGTCGGCATCGCGAAACAGAAAAGGCAGATCGAGGATCTGCAGTTCCGGCACCCAGCCGGAGAGCGAGGAGACTGTCGAAAGGCTCGCCTGAACCGATCCCAGGCGGATATTTTCCGCCACTTCCTTTTCCCCGCCCAGCGCACCGCTCTTGACGATGTTGAAACGGAAACGGCCGGGCAGCTTTGCCTCCACCAGCTCGCTGATCTTCACCCAGATTTTCGTCTCTGGCTTATCATCGGCAAACAGCGAGGCAACCGTGAGGCTGCGGGTTCTGGCATTTGCCGTGCGTACGAAGGCCGGCGCGGCGAGCGTTGCGGCGCCGATGGCGGAGAGTTTGAGGAGATTGCGGCGATCGATAATAGTCATGACTGAAACCCCAAATTTAGAAGAAAATGGCCCCGGCGCACAAAATGGCGAGGGAAACGAGAAGCGAGACGAGATAGGGAACGACAGCCCGGAAAAGTGCTGTCGCCGGAATGCGGGTGACGCCGCTGACCACGAAGATCAACATGCCGAGCGGTGGTGTCAGGCCGTGGATCATCAGATTGACCACGAGAATGACGCCGAAATGGATGGGATCAATGCCCGCTGCCACGGCAGCAGGCAGCAGGATCGGCCCGAACAGCAGGATGGCAGCACCAATATCCAGCACCAGACCGACCACGAGCAGAATGAGGTTTGAAAGCAGGAGCACCGCAATCTTGCTGCCGCCCAGAAGCGTCACAAAATCGGTGACGAGGCCGGAGACATTGTCCACCGCCAGCAGGAAGGCGAAAGGCCCCGCCGTGCCGATCAGAAGACCGATGGCCGCCGCCTCACCCGCCGACTGGCGGAAGGTCGCGAAAATGCGGCCCGCGCCCAGCCGGTAACCGAAGCCGAGAAACAGCGTATAGAGCGCCGCAAGGGCCGCAGCTTCCGTGGTGGTGACAACGCCGATGCGGATGCCGACCACCACGATGACGCCAAGCCCGAAGGCAGGTATCGCGGCAATGGCCGAACGCCAGCGTTCACTGCCTGTCGCGCGCGGCAGGGTATCGACGCTGCGCACGCTGAGATGGATTGCCACCGCAAGGCAGATTGCCATAAGCCCGCCCGCGAAGAAGCCGCCGACCAGCAGCGAGCCGACCGACAGGTTGGTGGCCGTTGCAAGGATGAGAAAGGCGATGGAAGGCGGAATGACATTGTCCAGCACCGAGGTAGCGGCAATGATCGCGCCCGCCTGCGCCGGCGGATAGCCGTGCTTCACCAGTTCCGGCTGGAAGGTGGAAGCGCCGAAGGCGGCATTGGCGACCGAGGAGCCGGATGCGCCGGAAAACAGCACGCTGGTCAGAAGCGTCGTCTGCGCCAGCCCTGCCCGCCGGTGGCCGACCATGGAGGCGGCAAAACGAACCAGCTGGTTGGCAACGCCTGATTCCGTCAGCAGGCTTCCGGCCAGCAGGAAGAAGGGAATGGCCAGCAGCAGGAATTTCGACATGCCCGTCACCGTCGAGGACACGATGGCCGGTTCCGGCAAGGTGCTGCCGAACGCGATCGCCACATAGGCGGCGGCAAGGAAGGCATGGGCAAGCGGCGCGGCCAGAACCAGCCCTACCGCCGCCGTGAGTGCCAGAAACAGGCTCGGCGGCAGGCTCGTATCGACGAACACTTCCGGCAGGCCGACATAAGAAACGACCGCGATGGCGACGGAAAGCAGAACGGCAAGCGCCTTGCCTTCACCGACCCGTTGAAGCGCCAGATAGACAAAGATCAGCGCGCCGCCTGCACCGAGAAAACCGAAGCGCACCCATTCCGGCAGACCGAGCGTTGGCGATGTGCCGCCCAGCATGGCCGCAATCTCCACCCCACCGAAGGCGAGGATGAGAGCTGCGACGAAGGAAAAGGCATCGGCCAGAACTTCGGTTGCGGCATGAAAGCGTTCCGGCAGGAAGCGCACGAATACATCCAGCCGCATGGCCAGAGCGCTCTTGAGGCTGAGCGGCGCGCCGACCGCAATCATCGCCACATTGAGCCAGATGCCCAGATCTTCCGCGCCGATGAAACCGGTATGGAACAGATACCGCAGGGCGACATTGACCAGCACCACCACAAGAAGCGTCGCAAGGATGGCGGCGGCAACCGCACCCAGCGCCTTGTCCAGAACGGCAAGCGCCCGTTCGGCCATGCGTTGTGGACCGAAGCGCCGTTGCGCGATTGTTGTTGCCGGACTTGCCGTCATGTTGTTCTTCTCCACTCCCGCACCATGCTCAGGAGGCCTTGGCCGAGAGGTCGCGGTCGAACAGGGTCGACCAGGTGAATTGTTTCGCCGCTGACACTTCCCGCGATACATCGAGGCGTGGCAGGACCTTTTCGCCGAAGCGGAAGGCTTCCTCCAGCAATGGCATGCCCGAGAGGATAAAGGTGTTCACGCCCGCCTTCTTATAGGCCTTCAGCGTGCGGATGACAGTATCCGGTGAACCGACAATCGCGGTTCCCGGGCCCGGACGGACAAGCCCGATGCCGGCCCAGAGATTGGGGGCTATTTCCAGATCGCGCAGGTTTTCCGGCTTCTGCCCGCCATGCATCGCCGTCATGCGCTGCTGGCCGACGGAATCGGACTTGCCGACAAAACGCTGGTTGGCGGCAATCGCGCGCTCATCCATGCGCCCGTAAAGGTCGGCAGCGGCGGCCCAGGCCTCTTCATCGGTATCACGCACGATGACATAGAGCCGAATGCCATATTCCAGTTCGCGGCCAAGCTGTTCCGCCCGCGCCTTGACGAGATCGACCTTCGCGCCGATCTGATCGGGCGTTTCACCCCAGGAGAGATAGGTCTCGACATGTTTGGCGGCAACATCGATGGCCTTGTCCGAAGAACCGCCGAACCACAAGGGCGGCGGCTCTATGCCCTGCCCCACCGGCAGCGCGAGTTTAGCACCCTCGGTCTGGAAATGCCGCCCCTTGAAATCCACCGTCTCGCCGGCGAAAAGCCGGTGCCAGATCTGCAGATATTCATCCGCCATATCGTAACGCTCGTCATGCGGCATGGTCATGCCGTAAGCGCCGAGCATTTTCGCATCGCCAGAGACGACATTGATCAGCAGACGGCCACGCGAAAACTCCTGAAGCGTCGCCGCCATCTTGGCAAGCAGCGTCGGCGCGATCAGGCCCGGATGGATGGCGACCAGCAGTTTAAGCCGCTCGGTATGGGAGAGCAGCGCGCCCGCCAGAACCCAGACATCATGCGCGCCGGTGGCAAACAGCGCGCCGGTGTAACCCAGCTGATCGTAAGCCAGCGCCAGCTGCCTGTAATAACCGAGATCGACCTTGCGGGAGCCTTCCGGCTGCCAGGGATAGGCGCCGTCGGGCGCGCACATGTACCAGAAAACATTCATCTGTCGCCTCCGACGCTGGCTGATTGCGGGGCCGGGCTTTGCCCGGTCTGAACCGGTAAAGAGAAATGGCCGTGCCTGTAAAGCGTATCGGCCTCCTCCTGCTGTTCGGCAAGGATATTTTCAGCGGCGGGCACCACGGAAAGATCGCGTGAGCGCAGCACCTTCGCCCAGGATGCCGCATCACCCTCACTGCCGGGTTCGGCGGCAAGCAGCGCCGCAGCCCTGTCTATATCCGCCATGACGGCGCGACCGACGCGATCCAGTTCGGCCGCAATCGCCTGTCGTGTCTCCTGCGCTATATTGTGACGCGCCAGCGTCCAGAACAGCGAGCGGTTGGGAATGGTTGAACCGCAACGGACCAGAAGGCTGATCTCCTCATGGGTCAGGGCCTTTTCCAGCCGTGGCGACATCGTTACCCAGGCATCGACACGGCCTTCCACGAGATCGAGCAGGCTGTCGCTATCACCGCTTTCAATCCGAGTCACATCCGAAAGACCAAGACCGGCCCCTTCCAGGCTGCGGGCCAGAAGATAGGTGTGAAACGATCCGTCAATCAGCGAAATGCGCTTTCCTTTGAGATCAGCGGCTGAGCGGATCGGGCTGTCGCGCCGCACGAGGATTGCGCCATTGGCGGGCCTCGGCGCGGAAGCGGCGATATAGACCGCCGAAAGCCCGCGCGCATCCGCTTCAATGGGCGGCGTCGAGCCGGTGCCACCGAAATGGATGTCGCCCTTTTCCAGCAGAGCCGCCGTATCGCGTCCTTCGCGATAGGTCACGAATTCAGGACTGAATTGCTCGAAAGCGCCGGGCCAGAGCCGGGCAAGCCGTAAATGCAGATTGTTGGGATGGACCCCGATTTTCATGTCGACACCTCATTTCGCAATCAATCTACTTTTTTATAGAGTGTTTTCGAGGAATGTTTTGGCGATCCTCAGCCGGAAAGCGAAAGAGAAATCTACTAATCCTGTAGATTTTAAAAATTGAGGAACTGGCTAAAGATGTCCCGCGCCAAGCCATTGAAATTTATCGCTATACAATTTACTTTTTTATAGTCTGAAACAGGGACCAGTAGTTGTGACGAAACCGGTTTCCAATCTCATCTGCCGCAGCGTGGTGGAAGCGAGCGAGCTTTTGAAGCTTGTCGCCAACGCCAACCGTCTGGCCATTGTCTGTTACCTCATGGAAACGGAAGCATCCGTTTCCGCACTGGAATATGAACTTGGTATCCAGCAGCCAACGCTTTCGCAGCAGCTAGCCGAATTGCGCGACGCCGGTATCATCGAAGGCACGCGGGAAGGCAAGGCGGTGATCTATCGTGTCACCGATCCGCGCATTATCCAGCTGGTTCTGACCCTGCGCGGTCTTTACAAGGACCTTTCCGATGTGACGGGCAAGAAAGGCCGTCGCGCCTTGCCGCTGGATGAGGCGATGTTCGACTGACATGATCGACCTTTACACCTGGATCACGCCGAACGGCCTCAAAATCTCGGTTGCGCTGGAAGAACTCGGCCTGCCCTATCGCAGCCACGCCATCGACATCGAAAAGGGCGAGCAGTTCGCGGCCGATTATATCCGCATCAATCCCGGCTCGAAAATTCCGGCAATCATCGACAATGACAACGGTACTGTCCTGACGGAATCAAACGCGATCCTCCTCTATCTCGCCGAAAAGGCCGGCCGGCTTCTGCCCACCTCTTGCGCTGAGCGACTGATTGTCACCGAATGGCTGATGTGGCAGGCCGCCAATTTCGGCCCGACACTCGGTTATGCCCATTATTTCCTGACCTATCATGCCGGAGAGGCCCCCTTTGCCGAGACGCGTTTTGCCGCGGATGTGGAGCGCCTCTACCGGACATTGAACGACCGTTTAACGGGGCGGGAATATGTGGCTGGAGATTTTTCCATCGCCGATATCGCCATCTGGCCATGGGTCTCCCGCTTCGCGCGCCACAAAATCAATCTCGATGATTTTCCGGCGGTACAGCGGTGGTATCGCCAGCTTGGACAGCGGGAAAGTTTTAAGCGCGGTTATCGCGTACCCTTCGCAACGTCGGACGTGCCGGGGCTTTAACAGGCGACGAGGTGACCGGGCGAAACCTCGCGATATTCACGCGGCTTGACGGCATAATCAACGGCGCGGATCGGGCTTTTCAGCTCGTCATTGGCAGCACCGCGCCTTGTGTTGCGGCGGTCCGGGTCCGGCACCGGCACGGCGGCCATCAGCTTGCGGGTATAATCGTGCTGCGGATTGTCAAAGACGGCAGCACGCGGACCGATTTCGACGATCTCGCCGAGATACATCACCGCCACCCGGTGGCTGACGCGTTCCACCACCGCCATGTCATGGGATATGAACAGGAAGGCGAGATCGAGGCTTTGCTGCAGATCCAGCATCAGGTTGATGACCTGCGCCTTGATCGAGACATCCAGCGCCGAGACGCTTTCATCGGCGACGATGACCTTCGGTTTCAGCGCCAGCGCGCGGGCAATGCAGATACGCTGCCGCTGGCCGCCGGAAAACTCGTGCGGGTAACGCGCCGCCATATCGGGCGACAGACCGACCTTTTCCAGCATGTCGGCCACCACATCCTTCGCTTCGCGGGCGCTGCCCATGCGGTGTTCCAGAAACGGTTCGGCAATCGCCGCACCCACCGTCATGCGCGGGTTGAGCGAGGCGAAAGGGTCCTGAAAGATCATCTGAACCGTCTTGCGCATTTCGCGCATGCCCATCTTGTCGAGCGCGAGAATATTCTCGCCGTTCACCACCACCGAACCAGCATCCGGCTCGATCAGTCGCATGATGGCACGACCGGTGGTCGACTTGCCGCAGCCGCTTTCGCCCACCAGCGATAGTGTCTCCCCGGCCCTCAGATCGAAGGACACGTTTTCCACCGCGTGGACGCGGCCGCTGAGCCGACCCAGCAGGCCGGAGTGAATGTCGAAACGCTTGGTCAGCCCCTCCACCTTCAGCACCGGCCGGGCGCTGGCGTCAACGGTATCGGCCGGACGCGCCGGCTCCTGTGTTTCACCCGTGGTGGTGTTGACGATGGGAAACCGGAGCGGTCTTTCCTCACCCGTCATCGACCCGAGAACCGGAACGGCGGACAAAAGCGCGCGCGTATAGGGATGTTTGCCGCGGTGGAAGATATCCGCCGTTGCGCCGACTTCCACCTGCTCACCACGATACATGACGACGGTACGGTCGGCGATCTCAGCCACCACGCCCATGTCATGGGTGATGAACAGGACGGAGGTGCCCTCCTCTTCCTGAAGCGTCTTGATGAGATCGAGAATCTGGCCCTGAATGGTCACATCGAGCGCCGTCGTCGGCTCGTCGGCGATCAGGAGCTTCGGCCGGGAAGCAAGCGCCATGGCAATCATCACGCGCTGGCGCATGCCGCCGGAAAAGCGGTGCGGATATTCATCGAAACGCGAGGCGGCGGAGGGGATGCGGACCTTTTCCAGCAACCGGATCGTCTCTGCCCGCGCATCGGCTTTCGACATCGGCTGATGGCACAGCAGAGCCTCGGAAATCTGGTCGCCGATGGTGAAGAGCGGATTGAGGCTGGTCATCGGCTCCTGAAAGATCATCGCCACTTCATTGCCCCGCACCCGCCGCATGGCGTCTTCGGAAAGCGAGAGCAGGTTGCGACCTCCGAGCAGGATTTCACCCTGCACCCTGCTGCTTTCCCGATCCAGCAGCCGCATGATGGAAAGCGATGTGACGCTTTTGCCCGAACCGCTTTCACCGACGATCGCAACCGTCTCGCCCGGCCCGACATCAAAGGAAATATCACGCACCACGGGTTTCCAGCCGCCATCCACGTGAAAGGACGTGGTGAGATTGCGGACGGAAAGCACGGCATCTTCGGCACTAAGCGGTGCTGCCTGCGGCATGGTCATGATCGTTCCCTTTTCTTTATTCTGGTTGCAATGCTTGGGCGGGCAGTTACCGCGAGTTTCTTCTTCCCGAGGGGGAGAAGGTGGCCCGAAGGGTCGGATGAGGGGGCAACGCCAGCGATAGACCGCACCCTTGCCCCCTCATCCCGCTGCCGCGTACTTCTCCCCCTCGGGGAGAAGAAAACTGCCGCACCCGCTCGTTCCACTCAGTCCGGCCAGCGCAGCATGCCATCGAAACGGTGGCGGCTGCGGTCCTCGAACGGCGTGGCGATCACCTCGTTGGAGGCGCGTGCCTTATCCAGCTCTTCCGCCAGACGGGAAGCCACGATGGCTTCCTGGCCGGGATGCAGGTTGCAGGGGTCGAGATAGAAATAACGGTGTTCCACCTCGTGATCGCGGGTAATGATCGGCGGATTGCCTCTGGCCAGCGCCGTCGTCAGGTCCCATGCCGTGATATGGGCTTCTTCGGCATCGATGATGACGCGCAGCCGGTCGAGCGGGTTATTGGTCGGGTCGGGCTCGATCAGCGCCGTCACACCGGGGCGCCCGTCCAGCGTCTTTTTCCAGAGGTTGAGATAGCCGGTTTCGCGCTCGCGGATGCCATCATGGTCACGCTTTTCCCAGGCTTCCAGCGCCGCCATGACGCCATAGATGCTTTCCTTGCCGACCTTCATGCCGCGGCCGATACCCATGTTCTGCAAAAAGGCGTGGCGCACCAGCTCCTTTTTGCCGGCGACGATGCCGGAAGTGGGACCGCCAAGGAACTTGTGGCCGGAATAAAGCACCACATCCGCGCCCGTCGCCAGAAACAGCTTCAGATCATATTCGGACGCCGCATCGACGATAACAGGCACGCCCTTGGCGTGGGCAATCTCGACGAATTCGGAAAGGTGCAGCAGACCGTAATTCACCACATGGTGCGAGACGACATAGACCGCCGCCGCCGTCTTTTCGGTGATGGCGTTTTCCATGTGGAAACGATGGGTCGATGTCGCCTGCCCGATCAGCACCACCTTGCCGCCGCCGAGGCGGATTGCCTGATCCACCGGCGCGCCATAGCTCACCACATGCCCCATCTGCACCAGAACTTCGTTCTTCTCAGGCGCGACATCGGGCAGCTTTTCGATGGCCAGCAGATTATTGCCGGTAATGGCGCCCGCCACCGCAAGGCTGATGCCGGAGGAGCAGGACGCCGTGACGAAACCAGCCTCGCCGCCCGTCAGCCGTGCAATGATCGCGCTCGCCTTGCGTTGCAGATCATTGATCTCGACGAATTGCGGCAGGATGGCCGCCATGGCCTGCACGGCCTCGGGAACGACAATCGACGCGCCGAGCGAGGTCATGGTGCCCGAGACGTTGATGACCGGGCGAAGGCCGATCCTGCTTCTGATATCCTCGGTCATGTCTTTCTCCTGTCTTTGCGATGCGATAGGCATCGACATATATGCCATAATAATGTAATAGCTTCTCAAAATCATGAGGAGCCAAAATTGGACGCCCATAGACTGGACGAAATGCCTTCAACCGCCGTCTCTCCCACGGAGGAAAACCCGGACGCGAAGACGGCCAAGCGCTCGCGCGTCAGCGGTATCGACCGTGCGCTTCAGGTTATTGATTACCTTTACGAAACCGGATCGCCAGCCGGCGCTTACGCGATTGCCAAGGCCATCAAGGCGCCGCTTTCCACCGTCTATGTGATCATCGACGATCTCGTCGAAAAGAACATGCTGGCGCGCAATGCCGATGGCAATATCTGGCTCGGCGCGCGGCTTTACCATTATGGCCTTGCTTATGCCCGCTCGCTGGATTTCATGGGTGTCGCCACCCACGAAATGCACGATCTGTGCCGCCATGCGGGCGAGACCGTGCAGCTTTGCGGCCGCGATGGCGACCATATGCTGGTGCTTGCCATGGCCGATGGTCCAAGCCATTTTCAGGTCGCGTCGCGTGTCGGCACCCGTGTTCCCCTGAACTGGACGGCCTCCGGCCGCCTGCTCGTCGGTCATTTGCCGGAGGCGGAGCGTGTCGAACTGTTCAAGCGCTGCGCCCGCACCTCGCCCACCGGCCGCGCGGAAATCAACCCGGAGACCCTGTCGCAATCGGCAGGTGCCGCTTTCCATGACCGCCTGTCGATACAGGTCGCCGAATCCGATTACGCCGTCGCCTGCATTGCCTCGCCGATCTGCGACAACAGGGGCGAATGCGTTGCGACGATTTCCATCGTGCTGCCGGAACAGAAGGTGCTGGCGGACGAAAACCATTACACCGAACAGGTCAGGGTCTCGGCGGAACGGATCGAAAAGCTGATGGGCTGGCGCAACCATTAAACGGCCTCAATCCCTAAGCGCGACAATCGCTTCGATCTCAACGGTGATGTTGCCTGGCAATGAGCCGAAACCCACGGCGGAGCGGGCATGTTGTCCCGCATCGCCGAACACATCGATGAAGAGATCGGAGCAGCCATTGATAACGCTCGGGTGATCGCGGAAATCGCTGACGGCATTGACCATGCCGAGCAGCTTGACCACTTTTTTCACCCGCGACAGATCACCCAGCGCCTCATGCATGACGGCAAGCAGATTGATGCCGGTGAGACGCGCATGATTATAGGCCTCTTCCAGCCCGATTTCCGCGCCCACCTTGCCGGCATAGAGATGGCCGTTTTCTTCCCGCGGCCCCTGGCCCGAGAGATAAAGCATGTTGCCTTCCACCACATGGGTGACGAAATTGGCAATTGGCGGCGGCGGCGGCGGCAGGGAGATGCCGAGCGCAGCGAGCCGGTCATAGGGCGAAAGGTGCCCTTCTGCATCAAGCGAAGACTGTTTCACGCGAATTCCTCATAATGCCGGGACGGGTATCCCGTAATGTCTGCGGAAGGCGGAGGGTATGCCCCGCCATTCCATTCGGGTTCAGCGCCAGGAATAACCATGGCTGTGGCGCACCAGCTTGCGCGCCCTTGGAATATAACGGCTGGCGGCAATCGCTTCCGTGCCGATGACCGCGTAACGCGGCTCGAACAGACGTGTCAGGCGCGCCACATCGCCATTGGAGTCGGTCGCTTCCAGATCGGCATCCACTAGATCGAAAATGGTGAAGTCGGCGCGCTGGCCAACATCGAGACGGTTTTCCATATCGAGGCGGATGACGGAGGCCGGATTGCGGGTAACGGCCTCGATGACATTTTCGAAGGGCATATCAACCGACAGCAGCTTCGACATGGTCGTCGCCAGATCCCAGACCGGGAAATTCATCGAATGGCCATGCAAATCCGTCGAGATCGAGAAGGGCAACAGGCCGCGTGCAATCGCCGCTTCCGCCACCTTGAAGGAGAAGGACGCGCCGCCATGGCCGATATCCAGCCGGATGCCTTCACCGGCGCAGCGTTCGGCAAGGTTGAACAGGTCCTCGTCTTCCATGATGCTGGAGCCCGACTTGCCGTTGAAGCAATGGGTCACGACATCACCGGGGCCGAGGATTTCCAGCACCTCGTCATAGAGTGCCGGCGGTTCGCCCACATGCACCATCATCGGCACTTTCAGGATCTTGGCGATCTTCTTGCCGAGCTTGACCGGCGTCACACCCCAGGAACCGGTGATGACATGGCTCGCCCGCACCTTCAGGCCGACAATATGCTCGCTGTTTTCGGCGTAACATTCGAGGATACGATCAAGGTCGATATCCTTGATGTCGCGCAGTTCCGGCACCCGGTTGCAGGCGACAAGGCCGATGGAACCGAGATTGAGGAAGGCCTTGATGCGCTCTCTCGAAGGCTCGATGATATATTCGCGGAAACCATGGAAATTCGCCTCGCCCGCCGAGCCGGCATCCACCAGCGTCGTGACGCCGCGTTCCGCCCCGCATTCGGAGGGACGGATGGAGATATCGGTGCCGCCGTGCCAGATATGCACGTGCAAATCCACCCAGCCGGGCGAGATGAAGGCACCCTTGGCATCAATGCGCTGCGCATCCGCAGGCGCCTGCAGGGCAGAGCCCACCGCGGCGATCTTGCCGTCGCCACCGATCAGAATATCGGTCGAGGCCTGGGACGCCCCCTTTCCGAAACCGACGGGTCTGACATTGGCGAGAAGAATGGGAGCTTGAAGAGGCGCTTTCGCCTGTTCGCCGGACGACATATTACAAATCCCTTCGCAGTCTTGGGTCTAGCATGTCCCGCAGCCCATCACCGACCATTTGCAGCGACAGCACGGAAAGAATGATGGCAAAGCCGGGGAAATAGGTCATCCAGTCAGCCTGGCCGATATATTGGCGGCCAGCGGAGATCATGGTTCCCCAGGTGGGAATTTCGGGGCTGACACCGAGCCCCAGAAAGGAAAGGCCCGCCTCGGCCAGCATGGCGCTGGCGAAAAGGAAGGTGCATTGCACGAGGATGGGCGAGACCAGATTGCGCAGCACATGCCGCGTCATGATGTGGAAGGTGGAAATGCCAAGCGCCTTCGCCGCCTCCACATAGGGCAACTCACGGATCACCAGCGTCGAGGCGCGCACGATGCGGGCAAGGCGCGGCGAATAAACGACTGCAAGCGCGATGATGACAGTCGTCAGCGACGGGCCGAGTGCCGCCACCAGCGCAATCGCCAGCAGAATATCCGGAAAGGCCATCATCGCATCGATCAGGCGCGCAATCGGCGTATCCAGCTTCTGGAAGAAACCGGCAAGCAGGCCGAGGGTGATGCCGATCAGCGCCGAAAGCGCCACCACGGCGGCCCCGACCAGAAGCGACAGCCTTCCGGCATAGATGGTGCGGGAAAACACATCGCGGCCGAACTCGTCGGTGCCGAACCAGTAAATTTCACTCGGTGGCTTCAGACGGTTCACAATCGACAGTTTCGACGGCGAGTAAGGCGCAATCATCGGCGCAAAAACGGCAAGCAGCACGAAGACGACGAGAACGATAAGACCGGCAGCGACCGTCTTGCGCTTCAACAGACGCCGAATGAACAGGATGGTCGGGTTGCGCGCCGGCGGGGTGGTGGAAACAATATCGGCCATCAGTAACGAACCCTCGGATCGACCAGCAAATAAAGCATGTCGATTGCAAAATTGATGAGCACGTAAAGCCCGGCGATGATGAGAAGCGCGCCCTGAATGACCGGATAATCCCGCCGCAGCACGGCTGAGACGACAAGATTGCCGACACCCGGCAGGCCGAAGACGGTTTCCGTTACCACCGCGCCCGAAATCAGCACGGCGGCGGTGAGGCCAAGCACGGTGAGGATGGGAATGAGCGCATTCTTCAGCGCATGTTTCATCACCACCCGGCGCTCCTTGACGCCCTTGGCTCTGGCGGTGCGGACATAATCGTCACCGAGAACATCCAGCATCGAGGCGCGGGTGAAGCGCAGAATGAGCGCGGAGGAAACGAGGCCGAGCGCGATGGCCGGCAGGGTCAGGTGATACATGCGCTCTAGGAAGCTCGCGCCCGGCCCGCCATAACCCGACACCGGAAACATATCGAACCGCACGGCGAAAACCTGCATGAGGATGAGGCCGAGCCAGAAGCTCGGTATGCTGGCCGCCAGCATCGCCACCGTCGTGGCGGCCTGATCCACGAAGGAACCGCGCCGGTAAGCGGCATAGATGCCGATGGGAAGCGCGATGACGCTGGCGATCAGCAGCGAAAAGATCGTCAGGAAGAAAGTCGGCTCGGCCCGGTCCAGCAGTGCCGATCCAACCGGCATGTTGAGGAAGATCGACTGGCCGAGATCGCCCTTCAGCAATTGGCCGATATAATAGACATATTGCACGCCAAGCGACTGATCGAGGCCGAGCCGGCTGCGCAGCTCCGCAATATCCTGCGCCGAGGCATCCGGCCCCAGCATCACGGCGGCCGGGTCTCCGGGAGTGACGCGCAGGATGACGAAAACGATGGTGACGACGAGGAACATCACCACGATCATTCCCGCAAGTCTTTGGAAAATATACCGTATCACGTATGAAAGCTCCGAAGCGCGTGATGGGCCGCGACCAGGCGACGGTTGAATTGAGTTAAAGATGAATGCCGACACCTCCGGCACTCAGGGTCAGGAAAACGCTTACTTCCGTCATGCCGGACTTGATCCGGCATCCAGCTACCACGCGTCGGCGTGGTAAAAGAATCCCTTGCGATCAAGGACTTGATCGCGCTGGATCCCGGCTCAAGGCCGGGATGACGGGGTGCGGCCGTAGCACCCAGCACCCCGAGACCAAGCTGATCCTATTTCGTAACCGAAGCGTTCCAGAAATACGGCCACGGAGCCGGGTCGACACCATCAAGCTTGTTGGATTTCGCCGCCACCGCGTTGAAATCACCGATCTTGATGAGCGGCAGTTCGGCATACATCGTCTTCTGCACATTGGCCCAGAGCGCGACGCGCTTGTCCGGATCGGCCTCCGAGGTGAAGGCGTCAACCGTCGCCTTGCGTGCCGGCGTGTCCCACCAGCCCGGCGAGCCGGTGGAGAGCGCGCCGATCAGCGCCGGTTCCGGCAGGAAGGGGCTGTGGGTGATATAGATATCCCAGAGTTTCGGGTCGGCGCGGCGCTGCGTCAGCGTCGCCCAGTCCACCACCTGCATATCCACCTTGAAACCGGCCAGCTTCAGATATTCCGCGGCAACCTGCGCCATCTTGTAATGGAACTCGTATTGGCGGCTGGTGAGGATGCGCAGCGGCTCGCCATTATAACCGGCAGCCTTCAGCTTTTCAGCGGCGGCTTCCGGGTTGCCGACGTTATAATTGCCCTCGACACCCTCTTCCGTGTGCCAGGAGAAATTGTCGGGGTAATAGGCGCCGTCCAGCGCATAAAAATCCGTGCTGCCGAAAGCGGCAGCCAGCATGTCTTCCATGTTCAGCGCTTCGGTTACCGCCTTGCGGACCTCGAGCTTGGAAGAAAGACCTTCCTTGGTGTTGAACACGAAGACCGGGTAACCGAAGGGCTTCAGCATCAGCGGCTGCGAGGCGGAGGAAGACTTCACCCTGTCGAAGGATTCCACCGGAATGGAATCGACATAGTCATATTGCCCGGAAACGGCGGCTTCGACACGGGTATTCGCATCCGGAACCGGAACGAAACGGATTTCATCGAGATATTGGTGGCGCGCGCCACCATAGCCATCGCTTTCACCATCGCGCGATTTGTAACCATCGAAACGCACGAGCTGGATATATTGGTCCGCCTTGCGCTCCTTCAGCATATAGGGGCCGGTGCCGACAAATTCGGCCATCGGTTCGGCCTGCTTTTCCGCCGGCAGGATGATGGCCGCCGAATTGTTGAAAGCGAGTAGAGAAGTCAGCGGCGCATAAGGCTGCTTGAGGGTGATCGTCACCGTTGCAGCGTCGGGAGCGGAAATAGTGTCGATGAAACCAGCCGCCTGTTTGCCGCGCGAGGCAATCTTCATCCAGCGGCCAAGCGAGGCGACGACATCTTCCGAGGTCATGTCGCTGCCGTCATGGAACTTGATGCCCTGCCTGAGCTTGATCGTGTAGGTTTTGCCATCCGCGCTGATCTCGGGCAGGCTTTCGGCCAGAAGCGGCGTCGTCTTCCAGCCCTTGTCGAAGGTGTAGAGCGTCTCGAAAATATGCTGCGTGACGATGCCGACCAGATCGGCGGTCGAGGCCATGGGGTCGAGTGTCGGCGGCTCGCCGATCGTCGCGACATTGATGACGCCCCCCTTCTCCGCGGCCATCATCACACCCGGCGCCAGCAACAGCGCGGCGGTGGCGAGAAATGCAATCTTACGTCTCATGGTCAAGCTCCCAGCTCTTTGTTCCAATTTGATGTTCCATTATTATATTATATGCATCTTTATAACAGAATATCTTGATAAGACGCCTTGTCAATCACCTCATCGCGAGATGTTGGAAATCGCAGAGCGACGTGCCGGCAGGCGAGGCTCGCCGGGGTTAAAAATGAAGCTTTCGGAAATAAGGGCTGCCCCTTCCCGTCAGGGAAACGGAGAATCAGGAGGCCGGGATATTTCGCATTTGCGAACAAACTGCTATTGAAGATCAGACAAAGACCAGATTCCGACAGACATCGCCTAGCACAGATATTATTTTTCTTTTCATCCGTCTCCCGCCGCCGCTTTTTCAGGGCCTCGAGACACATACGACATTCTACACCGCCGAGTTTTCGTCCAGGGCGGATTATAAATTTTTATTACGTTGATATTATTGAGGAAATTATGAAGACGGCAATCGTCCATGACTGGCTCACCGACAGGGGTGGGGCTGAAAAGGTGCTTCACAACCTTCTCGAGATTTATCCGCAGGCGGATCTTTATTGCCTGGTGGATTTCATGAGCGAGCGCGACCGGGGATTTCTCGGAGGTCGCGCCGTCAACACCTCCTTCATCCAGAAACTGCCCTTCGCCCGCAAAAAATATCGGTCCTATCTGCCGCTCATGCCGCTCGCCATCGAGCAGTTCGATCTCAGCGGTTATGATCTGGTGATCTCCTCAAGCTATGCCGTCGCCAAAGGCGTCATAACCGGGCCGGGCCAGTTCCATGTCTCCTATATCCACAGCCCCATCCGTTACGCCTGGGATCTGCAGCACCAGTATCTGAAAGAAACAAGACTCACGCGCGGTTTCGCCTCATGGATCGCCCGCGCCATTCTCCACTACATCCGCATGTGGGACATTCGCACCGCCAATGGCGTCGACCTCATGACGGTCAATTCCAAATTCATCCGCAACCGTGTGCGCAAATGTTACGGGCGCGATTCCACCGTGATCTATCCGCCGGTAGACACATCCCACCTCTCCCCCTCCGACTGGAAAGGCGATTATTTTGTCACAGCATCGCGGCTGGTGCCCTACAAGAAGGTGCATCTGATCGTCGAAGCCTTTGCGAAAATGCCGGACAAACGGCTGGTCGTCATCGGTGACGGGCCGGACATGAAGCGTATTCGCGAAATCGCCACGCCCAACGTCGAAATTCTCGGCTTCGTCGGCAATGAGGAACTTCATAAATACATGGCGGAAGCCCGGGCTTTCGTTTTCGCGGCGGAGGATGATTTCGGCATCGTGCCGGTCGAATCGCAGGCGCTCGGAACACCGGTCATAGCCTATGGCAAAGGCGGGGTGCTTGAGACAGTCATTCCACTCGGTGCCTCCAATCAGCCGACGGGTCTTTATTTCGGCGAACAGACAGCCGAAGCGATCTGCGCCGCCGTGCAGGAATTCGTCGACAATTCCGAGCGCTTCGACAAGAACGCCTGTATCGACAACGCCGCCCGCTTCTCACGCGAACGTTTCCTGCGGGAATTTGCCGATACCGTGAATTTTGCCCTCGCTGAACGGGCCTGAGCCGCAAGGACCCGCTATGTGCCTGGAAAACTTCCCGACAGCCGAGCGGTGGCGTTCATATTGAACACCATGCCCGGTGGAGCCTTCCGCCTCAGGCAATTTCAACAGGGGCGGAGCTTCAAGATACCGGGGACAAATCCGAAATGGCCCGCTTGAATTGTTAGCCGGATCTATTGCCGGAAAGATGCAGCTCACAAGACGTTGCGACCATCTTTCCAGTTCATTCTCAAATAGCATTGCCTAATCTTGTTTATTGTGCGACTTTCGTACAGTTTTAGGTGTTTATATGTTTATATTTAATTCTTTTTTAACAAAAAATAAGCGCGCCTTTTTTGCCGTCGGCCTCGCCAGCGCATTGATGAACATACTTAATCTTTCTGGCTCGCTTTTCATGCTGGAGGTTTACGATCGCATCTTGCCCAGCAAGAGCATCCCGTCGCTTGTGGCGCTGGTTGTTCTCCTCATCATTCTCTACGCATTTCTGATGGGCTTCGACATGCTGCGCAGCCGGATATTGGCACGCATCTCCGACGATATGGACGACACGCTCAATCAACGGCTCTTCCGGGCGTCGATCGGCGCCCCACTCCTCGCCTCCGCCAGGATCGACGGATTGCAGATCGTCGGCGATCTCGACCAGATACGCCAGTTTCTCTCCGGCCCCGGGCCGGGAGCATTTTTTGATATTCCCTGGTTGCCCATCTATCTGCTGATCTGCTTTGCCCTGCACCCGTGGATCGGCTTTGCCGTGCTTGGCGGCGCCGCCATTCTTGTCGTATTGACGCTCCTGACCAATTGGCTCACCGAAAAAGCGACCAAACAGGCCTATGCCGCACGCGGACAGAGAAACGCGCTCGTCGGCAACAGTCAGCGTAACATCGAGTCCATCAAGACCATGGGAATGATGGGGTCGGTGACGTCGATGTGGAACGATCTGCATTCCCAATATCGCAGCATCACCCTGTCGACATCCGATACGGCGGGAACGCTCGGCGCGATATCGCGGACATTCCGGCTGCTGCTGCAGTCCGGCGTCATGGCGATCGGCGCCGTGCTGGTCATAGAGGGCAATGCGTCGGCGGGCAGCATCATCGCAGGCTCGATCCTCTCGGCGAAGGCGCTCGGCCCCGTCGAACATGCCATCGCCAACTGGCGCAGTTTCATGGCGGCCCGACAGGGCTGGAAACGGATCAATGAATTTCTTGAACTGGTGCCGGAGCCAGCCGCACCGCTTTCTTTGCCGCGACCGCAATATACCGTCGCGATCGACCGCGTGACGGGTGGGCCGCCCAATGGCGCGCGCGACACGGTCGCCGATATTTCCTTCACGCTGAATGCGGGCGACGGCCTTGGCATCATCGGCCCGAGCGCCTCCGGAAAATCGACGCTGGCGCGCCTGATGACGGGTATCTGGCCCTATGAGCGCGGTTCCGTGCGCTTCGATGGCGCCGCCTTGAACCAGTGGGATTTCGAGGTTCTCGGCAAATCCATCGGTTACATGCCCCAGCAGGTGGAGCTGATGCCGGGAACGGTGGCGCAGAACATCGCCCGCTTTGACCGCGACGCGACAGCGGAAGACATCGTTGCCGCGGCCAAGGCAGCGCAGGTTCATGAGCTGATTTTGAACCTGCCCAATGGTTACGACACCTATATCGGTGACCGCGGCGAGGCTTTGTCGGGCGGCCAGAAACAGCGCATCGGCCTCGCACGCGCGCTTTTTGGCGAACCGTTCTTTGTACTTCTCGATGAACCGAACTCCAATCTGGACAGCGAAGGCGAAATGGCCCTGCGCAATGCCATCGGTGACATCCGGGCGCGAGGCGGCATCGTCGTCGTCATCGCCCATCGCCCCAGCGCCATCGAAAGCGTCAATCTCGTCATGGTGATGAGCGGCGGCCGGATGCTTCGTTTCGGCACCAAGGAAGAGGTGCTGGCCCAAATCCTGCGGCAGAACCTGCATCAGGTGCCGGCAGCGGAGGACGAAACACGCAAGATCGAAAACCGGGTGAGCGAAAATGGGTGAGCAGGAAAATGCCGGCATGACACATGCGTCCCTCATAAGGCACTCCGCGGCCGTGATGGTTCTCGCCATCGGACTGCTCGTCGGATTGGGCGGCTGGGCGGCCATGGCAAAGCTTGCCGGCGCCGTCGTCGCCACCGGGCGGGTCGTCGTCGAAGGCAATTCCAAGAAAATCCAGCATCTTTCCGGCGGAATCGTCAGTGAAATCAAGGTCGCCGAAGGTGACAGGGTTGATGCAGGGCAGATATTGCTGCGGCTGAGCGATACGATCGTCCAGGCCAATTTATCGATCGTTGAAAACACGCTTGCGCAGCTTTATTCGCGCCGCGCGCGCCTGCGCGCCGAAATTACCGAGGCCGCGTCTTTTACCGTGCCGGAAGATCTGGTGGAATTGACCAATCCAAAAGCCGCCAGGACATTCATCGATAGCGAACAGGGCCTTTTCAACAGCCGCCTCAGTGCACTGACCGGCATGAAAAAACAGCTGGCAACGCGCAAGGAGCAACTTCTTGATGAGGCGCGAGGTATGGCCGTTCAGGTTGAGGCAACCGAAAACGAGCTTGCCATCGTCAAGGAGGATGTTTCCAAGACGCAGGAACTTTACAGCAAGGGGCTCGTCACGCTTCAGCGGCTCAATCTTTTGAAGCGGCAGCTTTCCAACCTCGAAGGCCAGCAGGGCCAATATATGGCGGCCCGCGCCCAGACGGTGGGCAAGATGAGTGAAATGGACCTGCAGCTGCTTCAGCTCGACGAAGACCGCAAGTCCGAAGTTACCAAAGACCTCACATCCGTCGAGGCAACGGTCGCCGAATACGAAGAGAGGCTTGCCGCAACCCGCGATCAGCTGGACCGCCTTGATATTCGCTCACCGATCGCCGGGCGTGTCTATCAGCTTTCCGTTCACAATATAAACGGGGTCATTCAGCCGGGCGAAGTGCTGATGCTGGTGGTGCCGGAGAAAGACGACCTCGCAATCGAAGCGGACATACTTCCGCGAGACATTGACCAGATTTACGTCGGCCAGCCGGTCACCATCCGGTTCACGGCCTTCAACCAAAGCACGACACCTGATGTCGTTGCCGAAGTCGCCGTCGTCGCTCCCGATCTACAGATGGATTCCCGAACCGGCGCATCCTTTTACACTCTGCGAATCAAACCGGATAAAATCGGGATGCAGCATCTTCCGGGCGGAAAACTGTACCCTGGAATGCCGGCGGAAGTCTTCATACAGACGAGTGAGAGAAGCGTTCTCTCCTATTTCGTGAAACCGTTCCAGGACAGGCTTAATAAAACATTCATACAGGAATAAGCCTGCTTGTCCCGTATATTATCCAAATGAAAACATTCGCAAAAACAAAGATTCAATACAGCCTATACTTTCGAAAAAGCATAATTTAGACTCTTGTTTTATTATTTTTTATGGATTAAAAATCACTCGTAATGGTTATCTTAAAGTAAATTTCAATTCATTTCAGTCTCAAAAATTTATGGGAGAGTAACATGGCATTAACTGTCACTTTCGGTAATGGCGGCGCTTCGACGGTTTCGTCGCTCACCAACCTTATCGACCAGGAAGCTTACAAGCTCCTCACGGAATCCACGACGCAGACCAAGGAAGGCTCCTCCCTCGAATCCGGCGTGGTCAATGTCGGCGCGGTTGCCGTTCCGGGCAGCGGTGCGGGCGGCAATGTCGATATCGGATATAAAGCCGATACTAACAGCTTCAATTTCGATGTGACGTCGGCATGGAACTCGGTGAAGAACGTTCTCGCCAAGTCCGACTCGGCGGAAAATCTTTCGTTCAAGGATTTCGTTCAGGTTGACGTGCATCTCGGCGGCACCACCGCTTCCAACGTCGAAGTTCTCAATGCCAAGCGCGGCAATATCTCCACGGGTTCGGGCAACGACACCGTCATTCTCTCCGTGCTCTCGAATGACAAGGCCTGGGTAAACGCCTTCAACATCGACACCGGCGCCGGCAACGACACCATCATCGTCAAGGCTGGCGCTGCATTCAATGATCCGTCTGCTGCAGGTGCGGGCGGGGTTGCTGCCGGCACCAATGTTGCAAACAACGGCAAGGGCATCACCGACGGCAGCGCAACCTCGGTCACGATCAACGCCGGCGACGGCAACGACACGATCGACCTGAGTGGTGTCAAGCTTGCTTCGTCGCTGGTAACCGGCGGCAAGGGCATCGACCGCATCATTGCCAGCGGCGGTGCCGATACTTTCGTGTTCAATCTCGGCGACATGGCCAAGAGCATTGCCACCGACACCATCGCCGGTTTCGACGCCAGCATGGACAAGCTCAAGCTGGTCGGCACGGCAATCCAGAACTGGACACTGACGAGCTTCGAAGACGACACCATCCTCAGCTACAATGTGGATGGCGCGCACAAGGGTGAGAAGATCATCGTTTCGGGCGTTCACCTTACCGGCAGCGACTGGTTCACCGCATAATTCTCTCAAGGAGAATTTGCATTAGCGGCGCCATAGCCTAAAAATGATCGTGGTCCAGAGACACAGTCTGGACCACGATTTTTTGTGCATGATTTAAAGAAGATGGTTCAAAAAAGACTCTTCCGCCAGTCAAGGTAAAATTGCGATCCTGAATGCGACACTGCAAGACAGGAAAAATGATCTTAGAAGCAGTCCATTGACCCGTCCTGACATCAGAACACGAAGAAACTGCGCGAGCGTGACAAAACTGCACTAGCGCAATGCAGCAATCGAAGAGATTATGGTCTCTGACTGATATTTAAGAGCAATGACATACAACGTTTCTCTGAACCGTGAATTGCGCGCGATTGCAGATTTCCCGGGACAGACGATCGGCGAATGAACTTGAAGCATCGCCTGGAATTGGGCATATGCCTGAGCCGGGCGAAAGCAGTTTTCGAATACGATTCTGCTGAAGACATGTAATATCGGCTGACGTTTTCTTTACCGATGCCGTTTGTGAAGTAGATATTTTTTAAAAAATTATACGATGTCCGAAACATTTCTGCTTTCGGACAAAATTTATTTTGAGGACCAAATGCGTTTATTGAATGTTTCGATCCTGCTTGCCTCCGCAGCACTGGCAGGCTGCACGGTCACAGCAGCTTCCGGACCCGATGCGGCATCAATCGAATCCAACGCTTCGGTCAAATTCGGTTCCAAGGACAAACAGAAAACCGCAGGCGTCGATTACGCTCTCATCGATATAAACAGCGCCGTTCTGAACTATGTCGGCGACACCACCACGACCACCCTGCTCGGCAGCTTCGGCGGCGGCAAAGGCGGTGTTCCGGCGCTGCCGATGGGGGTTGGCGACGTCGTGCAGGTCGCGATCTTCGAAAGTCAGGCGGGCGGCCTGTTTATCCCAAGCGACGCGGGCAGCCGTCCCGGCAACTATATCAGCCTGCCGAACCAGACCGTGGACCGCGAAGGCAATATCAGCGTGCCTTACGCCGGCAAGATCCGCGCGACGGGCCGCAATGTCGAGGATGTGCAGAGCGAAATCGAGGAACGGCTCGCCAACCGCGCCATCGAACCGCAGGTTCTCATCACCAAGATTTCAAGCCGCTCGGCACAGGCATCCGTGCTTGGCGATGTCAAGGAACCAACGAAGGTCCAGCTTTCAGAAGCCGGTGACCGCGTTCTTGACGTCATATCCTATGCAAAGGGCCTCAGCGCGCCGAACATCGAATCCTATGTCACGCTGATCCGCCGCGGAAAGACCGCACGCGTCAACTACAATCACCTTGTCAGCACGCCCTCCGAGAATATCTATGTGGTTCCGGGCGATACGATCATGGTGGAGCGCGAACGCCGCACCTACCTCGCCTTCGGCGCTTCCGGCCTCAACGGCCGCTTCGAATTCGAGGACGCCGATCTCAAGCTTTCCGATGCGCTCGGCAAGGCAGGCGGGCTGCTCGATTCCCGCGCGGACCCCGCCCAGGTCTATGTCTATCGTATCGTCAAACGCGACCTTCTGGTCAAACTCGGTATCAATACGTCCAGGTTCCCCGGGCAGGACGTTCCAGTCATCTTCCGCGCCAATCTGCGCGATCCGTCCACATTTTTCGCCAGCACGAAGTTCCCGATGCAGGATCGCGACATCATCTACGTCACGAATTCGCAGGCCACGGAACTTTACAAGTTCCTGGATCTCGTCGGCTCCGTTCCTGCAACGACGGGCAATGTGGCCGAGGATGTGCTTGCGACCCGCAACGCCATCCGGGCCTTCTGATCCCGGTATCACGCCACCGTCACCAGAGCCGCCACGCAAGCGTGGCGGTTTTTTCTTGACCATGACCAGCGACGACTACGGCATGGTCCGCCGGTCAGGACGCATCCCGGCGTCACGCTGCCTTGAGAACAACCCGGCACTTCCTGATGAAAATCGGCGTCGACCTCTGAACCCGGCCCGAGACAAAAGCGACCGCCATCATGCGACGGAGCCAGTAACCTACACCGGCAAAAAACGCCGAATCCCTTGTGGCGCAAGGCGACACCGCCGCAAACATTGTCACCGCCATTACAAAAGTTTAAGGTGATTTCGCAGCGCATTGGGTGTCTTGTGGGGGAAAGCTGCTCCCACGGCTTGCCGCACATGTTCGGGAAACATGTATCGCTCTCATTATGCGGAACCGTCAGATGAAACGTTTCTGGACCGCCCTCAGCGTTCTTGCCATCGCAGCCGTCGGCGCATGGTATTTCAAGGATCGCCTGCCGCTCGATCAAATTCCCTATCTCAAGCAATTCGCCAGCGTTTCCCCCAAGGCGGAAACCGGCACGGCGGACACCAGAACACAGCATGCGCAAAACGGCCAGTCGACCCCGCAACAGGGCCAGAGACAGGGCAGCGGACGGCGCAATGGCGGACCGCCGACCGTCAGCACCATAGCGGTAGACAAGGCGACCCTGCCGATGGACGCAACGGCGACGGGCTGGGCGGTTGCAGCCGATATCACCAACATAGCTCCGCTTCAGGCCGGCCTCGTCACCGAAATCGCGGCAAAGGACGGTCAGCATGTCAAGGCCGGCGACCTGATACTGAAAATGGATGACCGCATCGCCCGCGCGGCCGTTGACAAGGACAACGCCAATATTGCCGCCGATCAGGCGACGCTGGATCAGGCCGAGGCTGCCCTTCAGCGTGCCGCCAATCTGGTCAAGCAAAATGCCGAGGCCCAACAGGTGCTGGATCAGGCCAAGGCAGCCCGGGATTCCGCGAGCGCCAAAATCGACGCGGACCGCGCGACACTGGCCTCCGATCAGGTGACGCTTGAGAACATGGAAATCCGCGCACCCTTCGATGGGCGGCTGGGTGATATCAGCGTCAGCCCCGGCGCTTATCTCAGCGCCGGCGTCAATATCGTGACGATCACGAAATACGACCCCATCGACGTCAGTTTCCGCCTGTCGCAGCGTTACCTGCCGCAATTGCGCGAAGGTCTTGAGAACGACACGATGGTGGATGTCGATCCGGCGGCGACGGGTGGCGAGGCCATGCAGGGCGTGCTGCGGTTTTACGACAATACGGTGGACCAGACCTCCGGCACCGTGCTGGTCAAAGCGGAATTCAAGAATGATCGCGGCCTTTTGTGGCCCGGCCAGTCCGTCAATGTCACGACCCATTTCGTCTCGGACAAGGAGATGATCGTCGTGCCGACAGTCGCGGTTCGGCCGGGACCGAAGGGCAGTTTCGTCTATACCGTCGACGAGAATCATCGGGTCCATATGACAAGCGTGGACGTCGCCCGCTCGAACGGCGATCTCACCGCCATCGCAAGCGGCCTGTCCGGCGGAGAACATGTGATCATCGAGGGTCAGTCGGAACTCGCCGATGGCCAGCAGGTCGTCGAGCAGTTTTCCGACAAAGGTAGCGCGGCCAGCAATCTCGCCGCCAATGTGCCACAGGAACAGGGTGCCGGCCAATGATCCCGAATTTCTGCATCAACCGGCCCGTCGCAACCACACTTCTCGCCATCGGCCTTGTGCTGGCCGGCTTGGCCGGTTTCCGGCTGCTGCCCGTCGCTGCACTGCCGAAGGTCGATTTTCCGACAATCAGCGTCTCCTCGTCGCTATCAGGCGCTTCGCCGCAAACCATGGCCACATCAGTCACCACACCATTGGTCAAGCAGTTCGAGACCATACCGGGCGTCAGTGAAATCAGCGCCACAAATACGCTCGGCAACAGTTCGATCGTGCTGCAATTCGACCTCAACCGCGATATCGATGCGGCGGCCGCCGATGTGCAGGCTGCGATTTCGCGGGCGCAGCGGCAATTGCCGAGCAACATGACGACGACGCCGAGCTACCGCAAGACCAACCCGGCCGATGCCCCCATATTGCTGCTGGCCGTCAACAGCAAGGAATTGCCGACCAGCAAGGTGGACGAGATCGCCGAGGATATCATCTCGCCGCTCCTCTCCACCATTTCGGGTGTCGCCCAGGTCAGCGTCTACGGTGCGCAGACCTATGCCGTCCGCATCGGCCTTGACCCCGCGCAGCTTCAGGCACGCGGGCTCGGCGTCGATACCGTCACCAATGCTATCGCCCAGGCCAATAATCAGGTGCCCGTTGGCGCCCTGCAGAATGACAACCAGCGCCTGACGATCGAGGCCGACACCCAGCGCACCGATGCTGCGGCCTTCCGCTCACTGGTCGTGGCGACGAATAATGGCGCACCCATTCATCTCGGCGACATAGCCAATGTCACCGACAGTATCGACAACACCAATGCCGGCAGCTGGTTTGATGGTGAACAGGCCATCATCCTCGCCGTGCAGCGTCAGCCGGACGCCAACACCGTCGACGTGGTGGATGCCATCAAGGCCAAGCTGCCGGCGCTTCGCCAGCAATTGCCGCCCTCGGTCAACATCAACGTCATGAACGACGCCTCGACCGCCATCACGGACGCGATTTCGGATGTGCAGTTCACGCTGTTTCTCACCATCGGGCTGGTGGTCGCGGTCATCTATCTTTTCACCGGCCACCTGACGGCGACCATCATTCCGGGTCTTGCCGTGCCGCTGTCGCTGATCACCGCCTTTGGCGCGATGTATGTGCTGGGCTACAGTATCGACAATATCTCGCTGCTCGGACTCACATTGTCCGTCGGGCTTGTGGTGGACGACGCCATCGTCATGCTGGAAAACATATTGCGCCTGCATGAAAAGGGCCTGACCATGCGCGAGGCCGCGCTTCAGGGGGCGGCGGAAGTCAGCAACACCATCCTGTCGATGTCCATTTCGCTCGTTGCCGTTTTCATTCCCATCCTGCTGATGGGCGGGGTGGTCGGCCGGCTCTTCAACGAATTCGGCATGGTCGTCACACTGGCGATCATGGCGTCAGCGCTGGTCTCGCTGACGGTGACGCCGATGCTCGCCTCCCGTCTTTCCGGCCATTCCTCCCGCCCGCCCGCCATCATCCGCTGGTTCGATGCGGGTTTCGAGCGTACGCTCCGTGCTTATGGCCGTGCGGTGAGCTGGTGTCTTTCCCATCGCCGCGTGGTTCTTGCGTCGTTTCTGGCATCGATTGCCGCCTCGCTCTACCTGTTCGAAACCCTGCCCTCCAGCTTCTTTCCCCAGGAGGATATTGGCCGTCTTTCCGTGTCGACGCAGGCACGCGAAGACATTTCCTATACTGCGATGCGTGACCTTCAGGCCCAGGTTGCCGACCAGATCCGCAAGAACCCCGCCGTTGTGCACGTGACCTCCATCGTCGGTGGCAATTCCCGCAATCCGCTCAACAACGGTTCGATGTTCGTTGAACTGAAACCCAAGGAAGAGCGCGCACCGCTCAGCCAGGTGCTGGCGGAACTGGGGCAGGCCACATCGAAAGTGGCCGGCATCCGCACCTATATCAACCCGCAGCAGAGCCTGCGTTTTGGCGGACGCAGCTCCGCCAGCCAGTACCAGCTCGTCGTTCAGGGCCTGAATGCCGACACGACAAATGACTGGTCGAACAAGCTGATGGAGGCGATGCGCCGCGACCATACCTTCACTGCCGTCACCTCCGACGCCCAGAACGGCGCCATTGCTGCAACGATCTCCGTCGACCCGGAAAAGGCGGCGGCCTTCGGCATCACCAATGACCAATTGCGCAAGACGCTGGAAATGTCATTCGGCGGTTATACGGCCGCGCAAATCCAGTCGACCGGCGACAGCTATGATGTGATTGTGGAATTCGACAGCTCCAAACAGTGGAATGACGATTTCCTGAGCGATATCAATATTCTATCGGCGAAATCGGGTGTTCTTGTTCCGCTTTCCAACTTCGCCACCCTCACCCGCACGCAGGCACCCGTCACCATCAACCAGACGGGCCAGCTCGTCTCCACCACCATCTCCTTCAACCTGCCCGACGGCGTGGCGCTTTCCGATGCCACAAGCCGGATCAACGAGATCAAGAGCGCGATCGGCCTGCCGCAGGACGTGTTCACCAGCTATGGCGGCACGGCGGCGATTTTCCAGCAGAGCCAGGGCAATACCGGCATCCTTATTCTGGCGGCAGTGCTGACCATCTATGTGGTCCTCGGCGTGCTCTACGAAAGCTTCATCCACCCGTTGACCATTCTTTCCGGCCTGCCGGCGGCAGCTTTCGGCGCATTGGTGGCGCTGAAGGTAATGGGCATGGATTTCTCGATCATCGCGCTGATCGGTCTGCTGATGCTGATCGGCATCGTCAAGAAAAACGCGATCATGATGATCGATGTTGCGGTGGAACTGATGCGCGAAAAAGCCGAGCCACCCACAACGGCCATTCACGAAGCCTGCGTACGCCGGTTCCGGCCGATCATGATGACGACCTTCTGCGCGCTGCTGGGCGCGCTGCCCATCGCACTCGGCTCAGGCGCCAGTTCGGAACTGCGCCAGCCGCTCGGCATTGCCGTGGTCGGCGGGCTCATCGTCTCGCAATTGCTGACATTGTTCATCACCCCGGTGATCTTCGTGGAGATGGACCGGTTCGGCAACTTCCTCACCGGTTTGTTTTCCCGCAGGAAATCAGCCGATAAACACGCCGAACCGCAAAAGCCGGAAGGCAAAGGCCAACCCGATTCCGTTGCCGCCTAGGGCATTTCCGGTAAAGATGCGTAACGGTTTTACGACCGGAAGATACCGGAAAACAAAAGGATAGAGCGGGTCCGATGATTCCGTTTAGGCCGAACATTCTCCAGTGCAGGCTTTCGAGGCGCTTCGGCGCCTCGAAGAAATTCGCCGGGGCGCTACGGCTGGAATAACAGGGCCCTTGTCAGCGAATGGAAAAAACCCGGCCCGGGTCCTTTTACTGCCGGGCAAACCGGCCGAAGGTCCCACCCGAAAAGCACAACGGGTCGCCATCGCGGTGAGCGGCGCGCAACACTTCGCCGACGATGATGGTGTGGTCGCCCGCATCATGGGCGGCCGCCTGCCGGCATTCGAAACGGGCCAGCGTGCCGGGAATGACCGGAACACCTTCGTCGTTCATTTCCCAGTCCAGATCATCAAAGGCGCGGCCATTGCGGGTGAAGCGCGCGCTCAGCACATCCTGATCGGCGCTCAGCACATGGATGGCGAAATGCGTGGCACCGCTGAAGGCCTGATAACGCGACGAGCTTTTGGCCGGCGACCACAGCACCAGCGGCGGATCGAGCGACACGGACGCGAAGCTGTTGACCGTCATGCCGATCGGGCCTTCCGGCGTCGTGGCGGTCACCACCGTTACGCCTGTCGTGAAAGCGCCGAGCGCATTGCGGAAGCTGCGGCTGTTTTCGCCGCCGGGAACGAATACATGTTCGTTAGGCATCTTGATCGCCTCTGCCACTGTCATCACGGCACCTCTTTTCCAATCGCAAGGGTGTAGAGTTCGAACCAGGTCTGGCGGTCCATCGTCACGCTGAGGGCATCGGCCGCCGTTTTGATGCGCTCGATATTGTTGGTGCCGAGCACGGGCACGATCTTCGCCGGATGACGCAGCAACCAGGCGATCGCCACGGCCGTGGCATCAACACCCTGCTCCTTGCCGATGCGCTGCAGCGCCGCCATGGTTCCACCATGAGCGCCGGAAAACAGCGAGCCACCGCCAAGCGGCGACCATGCCATCGGAGAAACGCGCTTTTCCTGCAGAAAGGCCAGATCGCCATTGGTGAAACAATCCGTCGCAAGAAGGCTCATTTCGATCTGGTTCGTCACCAGCCGGTTTTTCATGGCCGATTGCAGCAGCGAGAAATCCCATGGCCGGAAGTTGGAGACACCAACGGCCTTTACCTTGCCCGACGCCACCAGTGCGTCGAGCGCCTTGCCGGTTTCCTCCGCATCAACAAGCGGATCAGGGCGATGAATGAGCAGGAGATCGACATAATCGGTTCCCATGTCGCGCAGCGACGCCTCGACCGAGGCATTGATATGGCCAGCCGTCGTATCATAGTGCTTGACGCGGGCGGCGGAGTGGCGTCCGGCCGGTGCGACGATGCCGCATTTGGTGACGATCTCTATTTTGTCGCGCAGTCCCGGAGCAGCCTTGAGGCCGTTACCCAGAATGGCTTCCGCCGTGTATCCGCCGTAAATATCGGCCTGATCCATGGTGGTGATGCCCTGCGCCAGGCAGGCTTCGATCTTGGCCTGCACATGGGCGGGCGAGGTGTCCTTATCGTCACCGATGCGCCACATGCCATAAACGATGCGGCTGAGTTCGAGTTTGTCGGAAAGAGCGATGCGTTCCATCAGTGGCGTTCCCCGTTGCCGAGCGGCGTGGCAGGTGTTTCAGAAGGTACCCGGCCGTAGGCATGCGGCAGGGAGCAGGTTTTCATCTGCGGCAGAACCTTGGTACCGAAGTGTTCAGCCTCATCAATATGCGGATAGCCGGAAAGAATGAAGGCGCGAATGCCCATCTTCTGGTATTCCTCCAGCGTCGACAGAACCTGATCCGTCGAACCGACGAGAGCCGCACCGCAGCCGGAGCGCGCCCGGCCGATGCCGGTCCACAGATTGGGTTCGACATAACCGAACTTGTCAGCCAGTTCGCGGGCACGCGCCTGATGCGACACGCCGAGCGAGCCGCTGTCATGGGCGCGGTTGCGGATCAGCTGGCCATATTCGTCATCGAGCTTGGAGACGAGATGCTCCGCATATTCGCGGGCTTCCTGTTCGGTATCGCGCACCACCATGTGGACACGCAGGCCGTAATCCAGCGTGCGACCATGGGCGGCTGCACGTTCATTGGCGGCGCGCATACGGTCCGCCAGCTGGTCCTTCGTCTCAGGCCACATCAGATAGACGTCACACTGCGCGCCACAGAGTTCGAGCGCATCCGGCGAATAACCGCCGAAATAAAGCAGCGGCCCGCCATTCTGCTGGTAAGGCCGTGCCGGCTCGGTGGAGACGCCCTTGAACTGGTAGATTTCACCGTCATGGTCGATGGTGTCGCGCGTCCATGCCTGACGCAGGATCTGCACGACCTCATGGCTGCGCTTGTAACGAAACGCACTATCGGCCACCTCTCCGGGAAAATCGGAGCTGATGACGTTGAGCGTCAGGCGGCCCTTCAACATGTGGTCGAGCGTCGCCACGGTGCGCGCCAGCATGATCGGCTGCATCTCGCCGCAGCGGATCGCCGCAAGGAAATTGATGCGGTCACTGATCGGCGCACAGCCTGCAACGAAGCTCAGCGTATCCTGCCCGACCTGATAGGAAGAGGGGCAGAGGATGTTGCGGAAACCGAGTTCCTCGGCCTTTTTGACGATATCGGAGCAATGGTCGAAGCTGGAACGCAGGCTGCCGTCAGGCACGCCCAGATAGGCGTAATCATCGGAGCACAAAGCGGAAAACCAGGAGACCTCGGCAGCATCGAGATCAGCGGATGTAACGGGTACGACGGTCATGCAATTCCTCCTCAGGGCCGCTCTTGTTTTTCTTGCATAACATCAAGAAATATGTAAATCAATGATGTATCAATTTTTGTTTCGGGGAGGAAACGGCATCATGAAACACACTGGCGGCAGCCTGCCCATGTATCTGCAGATCGCCGAAATGCTGGTACGCGAGGTGGCGGCGGGCCGGCTGATCGACGGCGAAAAGCTGGCGCCGGAACGGGACATGGCGGCCGATCTCGGTATTGCCGTCGGCACACTTCGCAAGTCACTCGCCGAATTGCAGGAACGCGGCCTGCTGGAGCGCGTGCAGGGTTCGGGCAATTACATCCGCGCCGTCAGCGATCCACAAAGCGTTTATGCCTTCTTCCGCCTCGAGATGATCGAGGGTGGCGGCCTGCCGACGGCGGAGGTTCTGGATGTGGCGCGGCTTGCCAAACCCGCCGCCCTGCCCACCTTCGGCACCTCGACGGAAGGACATCGCATCCGCCGCCTCCGGCGCATTGCCGGAAAGCCGGCGGCCATCGAGGAAATCTGGCTTGACGGTTCTTATGTCGACACGATCGCCATCGAGAACATGTCGGAATCCCTCTATCTCTATTACCGCACCCGTCTCAATCTCTGGATATCGAAGGCGGAGGACCGCATCGATCTGGGCGATGTGCCCGAATGGGCGCCCGAGGCCTTCGGTCAGAAGCCGGGCGCGCCGGTGCCGCGCGTGCTGCGTCTCAGCCAGGCGCAGGATGGCGCGGTGGCCGAAGTCTCATGGACATGGTTCGACCATACGGTCGCCCGTTATGTTTCTCGCATACGTTGAGATCGAGCAAAATTCGCGTGATCCACACGGGCTAAGGAATTTGACGGGAGGCAAGGAAGCAGCGACCTGCCCAGCTGGCGATTTCGCGGTTATATTTCTTTAAATCAACGACTTAATAGTTTTTGATTTCTGTCAGAAATAAAATTGATACACTATTGATTTCCTTTTTGTGAGAGGTAATATCACGGAATTAGGGAGACAGGCGTTTCGCCATCCCACGCTATCGCCGGATAATCGGGACAGATTTTCGACAGAGCGATACGTGGAACTTGAAGGTTGATACCGGCTTTTGCGTCCATCCGGATTTTGGACGAGCCGGTCGTGAGGAGGAAAATATGGCTTCGGTCAGCCTGCGCAAGCTGGACAAAAGTTACGGTGCCCTGCGTATCGTCAAGGGCATAGACCTTGAAATCAACGATGGCGAATTCGTGGTTTTCGTTGGCCCTTCCGGCTGCGGCAAATCCACGACGCTGCGCATGGTCGCGGGTCTGGAAAGCATCAGCGGCGGCGAGGTCATGATCGGTGACCGCGTCGTCAACCGGCTGCCGCCGCGCGAACGCGACATCGCCATGGTGTTTCAGGACTATGCGCTTTATCCGCACAAGACCGTGCGCGAAAACATGGGTTTCAGCCTCAAAGTACGCGGCGTGAGCGCGTCGCAGGCCAGCGCCAGCATCAATGAGGCGGCAAAGATGCTCGGCATCGAGCATCTGCTCGACCGCCGGCCCGGCCAGCTTTCCGGCGGCCAGCGCCAGCGTGTGGCCATGGGCCGCGCCATCGTGCGCCGGCCGCAGGTGTTTCTGTTCGACGAGCCGCTTTCCAACCTCGACGCCAAACTTCGCGGACAGGTGCGCACGGAAATCAAGCGGCTGCACCAGCAGCTCGGCACGACAATCATCTATGTCACCCATGACCAGGTGGAGGCCATGACACTGGCCGACCGTATCGTCATTCTGCGTGGCGGCGATATCGAGCAGGTCGGCACGCCGGACGAGGTCTATAACCGTCCGGAAAGCGTCTTTGTCGGCGGTTTCGTCGGTGCACCCGCCATGAATTTCGCCCGCGCTAGGGTAAATGGCGACCGGCTGACATTTTCCGACGGCAATTCCCTGCCGATGGCGGCCATCCGGCCAGCCCGCGAAACGGGCCTCGAAGGGCGCGACGTCATTGTCGGCATTCGCCCGGAACATTTCGGCCACGCCGAGGGCTTCGATACGCAGCTTGCGGTCAAGGTGCAGGTGGTGGAACCGCTGGGTTCCGATACGCTCGTCCATTTCAGCCTCGGCGATGCGGCGCTGACCGCCAGAATGCCGCCGCAGCTTCGCCCGGCGCCGAACGAGGAGCTTAGGATCGGGCTCGATCCGTCCAAGGTTCATCTTTTCGACGCCGCGACGGAGCGCTCCATCCACTGATTGCCGGGCGTGGAAACGCTGCGGCCAACGGATTTAATAACGGGAGGAACACATGAAATTCAAAGCTATAACCAGGGCAGCGCTCTGCGCAACCATGCTCACTTTCTCGGGACAGGCCTTTGCCGATGCCGAACTGAAAATCTTCGTTTCCAGCCAGCATCAGCCGGATGTCTGGCGCAAGGCGCTCGATCAATATGAGGCGAAGACGCCGGGCGTGAAGGTTGTCATCGAGACAGGCGGCAACACCTCGGAAATGCAGGCGCAATATCTCAACACCGTGATGTCGGCGAAGGATTCCAGCCTCGATGTGCTGATGCTCGACGTCATCCGTCCGGCGCAATTCGCCACCGCCGGCTGGACCAGCGATTTCTCCGGCAAGGACATGTCCGCCTATCTGCCGACCTATGCCGAAGCCAACACCGTGGACGGCAAAATCGTGGCATTGCCCGCCTTCGCCGACTCCATGTTCCTTTATTACCGCAAGGACCTGCTGGACAAATACGGCATTCAGCCACCAACCACCTGGGACGAGCTGAAGGAAGCATCCAAGAAGGTGATGGAGGGTGAAAAGAACCCCGAGCTTCAGGGCCTGTCCTTCCAGGGCAAGGCGATCGAAGGCGCGGTCTGCACCTTCCTCCTGCCCTATTGGAGCGAAGGCAAGTCGCTGGTCGAAAACGGCAAGCTGAATTTCGATAATCAGGCGGCCGTGGATTCGCTGAAGCTCTGGAAGAGCTTCGTCGATGAAGGCATTTCCAAAAAGAACATTTCCGAAGTCGCGACCGACGACACCCGCAAGGAATTCCAGGCCGGCAAGGTTCTCTTCGCCGTCAACTGGTCCTACGCCTGGACGCATTTCCAGGGCAAGGAATCGCAGGTGAACGACAAGGTTGGCGTCGCCCGCCTGCCGGCCGTCAAGGGCGGCGAGCAGACAACCTGCCTCGGCGGCTGGGAATTCGGCGTTTCCGCCTATTCCAAACAGCAGGATGAAGCCAAGAAGCTGGTGGAATATCTCTCCGGTCAGGATGTCTCGAAGTTCATGGCCATCAACGCCACGCTGCTGCCGACCTATGCCGCGCTTTACAAGGATGCCGACGTGACCAAGGCCATCCCGTGGTTTGCCGATGCCCTGCCCGTGGTTGAAACCGCCAAGGCCCGTCCCGTGACGCCGCGTTACAACGAGGTCAGCGAGACGATCCGCACCACCGTCAACGGCGTACTTGCCGGCGTCATGACGCCGGAAGACGGCGCAAAGCAGATGGAAAGCCGTCTGCGGCGCGTTCTGCGCTAAGTTTCCAAGCCGGAAAGCGGCATGGTTTCATGCCCTTTCCGGCTGCTTCGACGGACAGGAATAAACGCGCCCGGGCGGTGCGATAAACGGGCCGGATATGAACCGGTCCGATCGGGAGACGATGACGTGAATCCAGTTGCGGGAGTGGCAGGTGTGACAATGCCGGAAAGAACCATGGTCCGGGTGGACGAAAAGCAGCTGCCGCGCTGGACGCGGTGGCTCGATCTCGGCGACCGGTCGCTTGCCGTGCTTCTGCTGGCGCCTGCTGCCATTCTTCTGTCGCTGATCATCGTCTATCCGGTGGCGCGGCTCGTTTATACCTCATTTTTCAGCCTGTCGCTGACATCCGGCCTGCCGGCGGAATTCATCGGCTTTGAAAACTACACGGCGATGTTCGACGATCCGATCTTCTGGGAAACGACCTGGAATACGGTTCTGATAACGCTGATTACCGTGCCTGGCGCGCTGTTCATGGGCCTCGGCCTCGCGCTGCTCGCCAACCTGCCCTTTTCCATGCAATGGCCGATGCGCCTGTCGCTGCTCATCCCGTGGGCGCTGCCGCTCTCCTTTGCCGGCCTGATCTTTGCGTGGTTCTTCCATTACGAGTATGGTGTGGTCAATGATGTGCTGAACCGGCTGGGCTTTGAAGGCGTCATCTGGTTCAACTCTCCCAACTGGGCGTTTGCGGCCATCTGCCTGACGATCATCTGGAAGACATCCTCTTTCATGGCGCTGATGATCCTTGCCGGATTGCAGACCATTCCCCGCTCACTCTATGAGGCGGCGGATGTGGATGGCGCCGGTAAAATCCGGCAGTTCTTCGAAATCACCCTGCCGCTTCTCAAGCCCTCGATCGTCGTCGCCCTCATCTTCCGCACGATCACGGCGCTGCAGACCTTTGATATTCCTTACATGATGACCGGCGGCGGTCCCGGCACATCCACCACGACGCTTGCCATGTACATTCACCAGAACACCGTTTCCTTCCTCGATCTCGGCTACGGTTCGGCGCTCGCTGTCATGATGTTTGCGCTCTCCATGTGCGTCACCGCCGTTTATCTCCGCATCATCAGGACGAAGGACTGATCCCATGAGCACCGTTGCAAATTCCGGTCTGTCCTCGTTCTTCTCCGGCAAGCCTCTGCGCTTCATTGCGGCCTCCATCCTTCTGGTGAACGGCCTGTTTCCGGCAATCTGGATCCTCTTCACCTCGCTGAAGACGGAAGCGGAACTGACGGCGAAGCCGATCACCTGGTTTCCGCACGCGCCGACGCTGGCCAACTACATGCAGGCCTTTTCCGATCAGCCGCTGCATCTCTTCCTGTTCAACAGCTTCATGGTGGCGCTGCTTTCGACCGCACTCACCATCCTGATTTCAGTGCTGGCGGCTTACGCGCTGGCGCGGCTCAACCTCAAATACCGGGCACTGATCCTCTCGCTCATCATCGCCGTTTCCACCTTTCCGCTGGTGACGCTGCTGGTGCCGCTGTTCGAAATCATGCGGGCGCTGAACCTGCTCAACAGCTGGACGGCGCTTATCCTGCCCTACACCGTGCTTTCGCTGCCGGTCTGCACGCTTATGCTGGTCTCCTTCTTCGAAAGCATTCCGCGCGATCTCGAAAACGCCGCCATGATCGATGGCTGCACCCGCATCGGCGCGCTGTTCAAGGTGGTCGTGCCGCTCTGCGCACCGGGCGTCTTCACCGCCGGTATTCTCGCCTTCGTTAATGCCTGGGACGAATTCCTGCTGGCGCTTTCCTTCAATTCCAATCCGGCCCTCCGCACCCTGCCCGTCGGCATCCAGCTTTATCAGGGCGAGTTCGCTTTCCCATGGCCGGTCATTTCGGCGGCGCTGGTGGTTGGCATCGTGCCGGTCGCCATCCTGATCGTCATCTTTCAGGAACGGGTTGTCTCCGGCCTCACAGCCGGTGGTCTCAAGGGCTAAACAGGTACAGTCATGCATTTCGAAAAGACCAAAGACGGCTTCACACTCGCAATCGGCGGCCGCACCATCCTGTCCCATTCGCCAGACAACCCCGCCTTCTTCACCGGTTATGGCCGCGAGCGGATGGATATGTATCGCGGCAATTTCGACATCGAGGACTATGTCATCGAGCGGACCGCCCTGCGCCACGCCGAGTTGAATGGCGACAGCGTCACGCTTTCCTCCGCGCCCGGACAGGCCCCACGCCTGCGCCTGACGCTGGACGGCAACGCTATCAGACTGACGGCGCTGGATGAAACCATCAACCGCCTGTGGCTGCGGATTGCCGCGGAAACGGACGAGCACGTCTGGGGCGGCGGCGAGCAGATGTCCTATTTCGACATGCGCGGCCGGCGTTTCCCGCTCTGGACTTCTGAACCCGGCGTCGGCCGCGACAAGACCTCGGAGATCACCTTCAAGGCCGATGTGAGCGGCAAAGCGGGTGGCGATTATTACAACACCAACTACCCACAGCCGACCTACCTCTCGTCGCGCAAATACGCCCTGCATGTGGAAACGAGCGCCTATTCGGTGTTCGATTTCCGCAACGGCGATTTCCACGAAATCGAAATATGGGCGATCCCGGAAAAGATCGAATTCTTCGCCGGCGATGCCTTCACCGATATCGTCTCCGCCCTGTCGCTGCGGTTCGGACGCCAGCCGGAACTGCCGGAATGGGTCTATAACGGCGCGATCATCGGATTAAAGGACGGCGTCAACTCCTTTGCCCGATTGGAGAAAATTCGCGCAGCCGGAACGAAGGTCTCCGGCCTCTGGTGCGAGGACTGGGTGGGCCTGCGCCAGACATCTTTCGGTGCGCGCCTCTTCTGGGACTGGCAGGCCAATGACACCCGCTACCCGCATCTGCGCCAGAAAATCGCCGAGCTGGCCGATCACGACATTCGTTTCCTGGGCTATGTGAACCCCTATCTCTGCGTTGACGGCCCGCTATTCCCGGTCGCCGAAGAAGCCGGTTATTTCGCAACTGGCGCGGACGGCAAGACGGCGCTGGTGGATTTCGGCGAATTCGACTGCGGCGTCGTCGATTTCACCAATCCGGCCGCCGCCGACTGGTTTGCCGAAGAGATCATCGGCAAAAACATGCTGGATTTCGGCCTTTCCGGCTGGATGGCCGATTTTGGCGAATATCTGCCGATCGACATCAACCTTTTCAACGGCGTCGATGCCAAGCTGATGCACAATGCCTGGCCCACCCTCTGGGCCGAGGTTAACGCGAAAGCCGTCGAAAGCCGGGGCAAGACGGGTGAAGCGCTGTTCTTCATGCGCGCAGGCTTCACCGGCGTGCAGGCCCATTGCCCGCTGATCTGGGGTGGCGACCAGTCCGTCGATTTCTCCCGCCACGACGGGCTTGTCACCGTCATCTGCGGCGCGCTCTCTTCCGGCCTGATGGGCAACGCCTATCACCATTCCGATATTGGCGGATACACCAGCCTGTTCGGCAATGTCCGGACAGCGGAGCTCATCATGCGATGGACGGAGATGGCCGCCTTCACGCCTGTCATGCGCACCCATGAGGGCAACCGCCCGCGCGACAATCTCCAGATCGATCAGGACGAAACGGTTCTCGCCCATTTCGCCCGCATGACGGCAATTTACGTCGCGCTCGCCCCCTATCTGAAATCGCTTTCCGCAGAGGCGGCTGAGACAGGTCTGCCGGTGCAACGCCCGCTTTTCCTGCATTTCGAGGATGACCGGCAGACCTATGCCATTCAGGACTGCTATCTCTACGGGGCGGACATGCTTGTCGCGCCGGTCTGGAAAGCAGGTGAAACGCAACGCTCGCTCTATCTTCCAGGCGACGGTGAATGGGTGCACCTGTGGAGCGGCACGCATTATCCCGGCGGGCAGGACGTCACCGTCAAAGCGCCGCTCGGCGAGCCGGCTGTGTTCTATCGTGCAGATAGCAGCCATCGTCCGCTGTTTGAACAGCTTCGCACCATTGGCTGACAAAGGGCTAAACGAGTGGGTTCGTCCCTGCCATCACCCCGTCAGGCGGGGTGATGTGATGGCCTTTTTGAAAAGGGCGGTCATCGCATCACTGATGCCCTGCGACGGGCTGACTTCGAAGAACAGGCCCGGCGAAGCGCATTGCTGCATGCGTGCGCCGATTTCCGGCTGAAAGGGTTTGATCCAGCTATTGTACCAGTCGTTGGTCGGCAGCGGCAGATAGGTGGTATAAAGCACGGCGATCCGAAAACCCTTCTCCTTCAGCTTCGTGCAATATTTGATATCGATCGGCTCCTGACAGCGGCCGCTGGTGGTTTTTTTGGTGCAGGCGGATGGCTTGTAGCTGTCGCCGACGCCGTCTGAAACGAAGAAGATAATCTTTTCGGGGCTGGCCGAACTTGCACCGGTGCCCGAACTGCCGATCCTGTCGCCAATCTGGGTCAGTGCCCGGTCGAAATCGGTCTGCTGGTCGTTGTTGAACCCCTGCTTGGGGATCGACATCAGGTCGACTTCAGCGGCTTTTTTCTTCGCGATCGCCAGATCAGATGTCAACGACACGACTTCGAGCAGCTTCGTATCTTCCGCTTTCTCTCCGAAGGAGTAAACCGCCATGCGATATTGATTGCTGCTTTTGCGCATGGACTTTGCCGTATCCATCAGGCTTGCCGTGGCCTGCGCCACCACATTGATGCGCGTTGTGACCCCGAGGCTTTTGGCTTTGTAGTAATAGCTGTTCTTATCCACCACCCCGTCTTTCACGATGTGACAGGCGAAAGCACATTTGTCGCTCGTATTCGCAACCATGGTGGCAACGTCGGTTGGCGTCGCGCCAACGCCCATCGAGGGGGTGTTATCCAGAAGGACATAGAAGTCGCTGAATGTTTCCGTCTCGTATTTGGCGGTCGCCTTGCCCGAAACGGTGATGAGATCCTCTCCGAGTATCCGTGAAAGCGTCGTGCCGACGGATGCCGTGAAATTGACCGAGGATTCGATGGCATTACCTTGCTTGATCACCGACACGTCAAGAGACAGGAGCTTGTAGTCGGGATTGGCCCGCTCATTGCTTTCAAAGAATGCGGAGGCTTCATCAGTGCCAAGCGAAATGACACCGTCGCCCGACATTTCCTTTGCCTTGTGAACGCTCGACGACGTATCGGCGACCACCGCAAGCGCCGCGGCATCCGCCGCCATCTGGAGGTCCGATTTGACGGCGATGCCACGCGTTATATCAAGAGCCACGCCGGCCGCCCCAATCAACGGCACCATCAACAGGGCGCTGAGAATGCCGAAATTTCCCGATTTATCCTGCCAGATGTTCTTCAAATTCGCCCCCGGAAACTTTCCCCGGAGCGAAAGTTAGTCGAATAATATTGAAAGGCAGTTTCAAGAGATAACTAATTTTCGATAAATCTAATTTCCTCAATAACTAATACGCCAATGGGAGGTACCCACCGGCGCGAGGCCGTTCGGGCATTCAAGATCACGCCTGACGACGGATCGCTGGTGGGACGTTGACATTTATGAAACTTGACCTACAAAACAAACTCTTCCGAGGGGAGCACCGAACGGTGCTGAGATGGCGATGAGCCGGACCCTTGAACCTGATCCGGGTGAGGCTCGCTACTGTTTTTGTTGATTTTTCAGCGTTTTTTTAGAGCTGCTTATTAGCAATTCCATTAGCAATTCGTCGCTAGCAGACGCGATGCTCCACGGGAGCTAAACTTGCATTCCCGAAGATGATCACAGGGCCCCGATGCTGAATTTCTCTGCGCTTAAATCGATCATTTTTGTCATGATGATATCTGTCGTTGGCAATACGGCTTACGCTCAATCTTTCGACGATTTGCATGGCTTCGAGTTGGATCAACGCTTTGCTGATGCGAGAAAGAGCGCTACCGCAAGAGGATGGGAGTTAAAGAAGTCTCCCGTCTTTCCCAGTGAATGGGTGGTCAGCGAGACGGACTTCAGCCTCTATATATGCGATGATAAGATTGCTGCGGTGAGAATACATAGGGTCGGGACACTCGACAATTTCGCCTTGATAGTGGATGAACTCCAAGCAAAGCATGGTCTGCCAACGACGAGCGTGTCTACGTTCATGGCTGGAGCTATTCGAATCTCCACAATTGCAGCGAATTTCATTTCAAATCTGCGTTACTCAAATGAAGTTTCCCGATAGCCAGCGAAGCTCCTAACGCTACAAGAATGGCGCACCCGACAGGATTGTTGGGGATAAAATTATACATACAATTCAACGCTTTGTAGGTAAATTTGCCAACAAGTTCGCAGCAAATTTCGTAGCGATATTTAGCGAGATAATAGCGCGTTTTTAAGTGGGAAACCTATTGCAGTAGGCTTTTTTCTTTAAGACTATTGGCGATTGCAACTATCGGGATCACGCATGTTTCAATCCGACCTAGACGACAGCGCTATCAGAAACCGAATAACAAGTTTTCGAGAGCGCGCGGTGAAAGGGATATCGAAAAAAGAGTGCATCGAAACGCTTTCCTCAATATTTGGGAATGTCTATTCGTTTCCGACGGAAATGCGGCATTACCCTCCTAATACTCTTTTTTACCGAGTGAGGATTATTCCTGAAGATGACACGATATTACCGTTGCGAACGATATCTAACTTAAATGATGCTTGGGAACCGCCGCCGTCTTTTGTTAAGTCGCAGGGCCGCCTAAATTCGGTAAATCAGAGTATTCTTTATTGTTGTCCCGGAGATTTTGACCTCGCCATCGACGAAGCGAGAGCTAGATCAAGCAAGTCTATCGCGGTCATGGTGTACAAATGTAAGAAGCAGGTGAACGTTTCTGTAATAGGCGATTACACTGCTGCAAGTTTTCCTAAAAGTGACCAAACAAAATTTTTCTACTCATTTCTTGAGGAGGAATTTGCAAGGATCGCTGATGAGGGGAAGGAAGGCGTCTATTCGATCACGCGGGCTATTGCAGATACTTTTTATAACCTTCCTGAGCAAGATGCGTGGTGTTACCGTTCGGTGCAATCGCCTGCTAAGTTCAATGTTGCTTTTTTGCCGGGAAAGCCGCGAACTTGCCTTACTCTTTCTGGGGTAATGATCTGCAATCAAAAAAAATCGAGCAGCGGGGCGCTAAATGTCGATTACGTGTGCGATTTCGATGCCTCAACTGGAAAAGCGCGTTATCACCGGATAGGATCGGCTGAACAAAGGAGGATTTTCCCTGAGATCAGGTAATTTCACCCAGTTATGCGATGAAGATGCAAAATTCATCTCTCTGATTCCTAATTTGCGGACCTGTGTTCCATTACACCTGTTTTGGGACGGTGGCGCATCTGAAAGAAATCAATCGTTAGCCCTTTAAGATGACCGGGATCAGTTTTTGCAGTTCTGCTGATGCGTCGAAGCCGACAATTTCAGCAATCCTCACATACTCAATCACATCAACGCGCCGTTCATAGCCTTCGAGGTGCGCTACCCAAGGCTGTGTCTGCCCGAGTGCTTTAGCTACGTCTTCTTGCTTTAGCCCTGCCGCTTTCCGCTTATCGATAATAAGGTCGATGAGCGCACGATGACCTTTAGACCAGATCGTTTTTTGCAAGAAAAAGCCCTCTTTGGTTGAAAGGGCTCTTTAAGTATATTGAAAAATCCGATATGGAAAAATTCCATATTCAAGAATGATCGCGTGGTGGGGAAATGCGGGCGGATGCGCCTACGATTGGTTGAATTTAAGGAACTAAAGAGGGTTAAGTGAAATCAGACAGTCTATGGAAAACATGCGAAGACTGCGGAAAGCAGTTTTCGGTGAAGGCGAAGTCGTGTCCGCAGTGCGGTAAGGGCGGCGGGCGTTTCTCGAAATTGAAGTGGTTTGGCGGTGGTTTCGCCGTGCTGGTGATTGCCAGCGCAATTTTTGGTTCAGGTGAAGCAAAGAAAGGCACTGTTGCTGGCAACAGTACCACCGCTGCTCCTACGTCAGCCGTCAAATCCACCGCCTCGCCTTTGCCAGAACGGCAGGCAAGCTTCATCGCAGCAATCAGCGAATACAAAACCCGTTTTGACGCTGCTGGAAATGAACTTCAGCAAAGTGTTCTGCGAGACGAACGCCGTGTGGCGATCTTGAAAGCGGTTGGTGGACAGCTTCGCGCCGATGGATGGTCAGGTACACTTCGCAAGCTGGAAACCAACGGCGATGGCAATGCGGTCGTAGTCGTTCGCGTCGCTTCAAACATTAACCTTACGACATGGAACAATGCCATCTCGGATGTTCTTCATTCGACCCTGATCGAAAAGGGAACTCCGCTTTACGCTACCCTCATGAACATGTCGGCTGGCGACAGGGTAAAGGTTTCCGGCGACTTCATCCGTGCTGAAGCGGACGGCTTATTCGAGCAAAGCATCACCATTCGAGGCGCAATGACCGCTCCAGAATTCCTTTTCAAATTTACCGATATTTCCAAACAATAGGAGAATTGACTATGGCGCTTATTAGCTGCCCGGAATGTAATAACAACGTCAGCGACGCGGCATTCAAATGCCCATCTTGCGGTACACAGCTTCGCAAGCCAAAGCGCGGTTTCTTTGGGAAGCTGTTTAAATGGTCGTTTGTGCTTTTCAATTTTCTGATGGCGATTTGGGTGGTCGGCGGATTCAGTGCAGCCACAAAAGACTACGATGCTTTGTCTGGCGCAGAGCAAGCCGGTGCAGCAATCGGCACAGGTTTGGGCGTTGCAATGCTCCTCGTACTCTGGGTTATCGGAGCCGTGATCCTAGGGCTGTTTGTTGTATTCACTCGCCCGAAAGCCGCATAATGCCCAAATTATTCATCGCAATTCTGCTTCTTGTAAGCTCTACGGCAGTCGCATTTTCGCAAGAAAAATGCGTGACAGAAAAGGACGTGCTGGAGTACGTCAAACAGAAAAAAATGGTCAAAGCCCGTTGTTATTGGAATACCAACACTGCGGAATCAGAGGAGGAATTTCAGTGTGTGAGAACGTGGTTGCTCCCTGACCAAAGTTACTTCTCTATCGAGAACCAATTGGATTGTTTCGTAAAGCCAAGGCATATCGGTAAAGCCGAGATGCAAAAGCTTTATAAGGTTAAAAAGCCTGTTCCGCCTTGTGATGACTGTGGCTAACCCTTTTACGGAGACCGTTTTGAAAACTCTTTCTTTAATAGCGGTTTCTATAATCGCAGGCGTGATTGGCTCTGATTTTGCGAGAGCTTCCGATTTGGAATTTTCAGCTTTCCCGGCACAAGATGTTTTTATAGGGAAAGCGCGTATGCCCGATTTCAATGGGCAGGCAAGAGATTTTGCGCCCTTCCAGACGCGAGTAACGGATGCGATAAAGTCTGGCGTAACATTTGCCGGAGAGTTATCTGTTGCGCAATTTGGCTGCGGCACTGGTTGTACAACGGTGATAGTGGCGAACAATAGAACCGGACAGCTTTACGATTTTCCGAGAGGTGGGGAGTTTAATCAGGCGCTGACCCTGGAATTTAAACCAAATAGCATACTTATGCTTGCTCGATGGTATACAGATAGCTTCTGGGAAACATGCGTTCTCGAAGCATTTCTGTTCGAGGATGGTAAGTGGATTGCCAAGGAAGCCGTTGCAGGGAACGGTGACGATGCTTGCACAGGAAATGTTTCTAAAGGGCTGGCAAAGTCCAAAGAGTGAGGGATCTTACCTTGGGTTTCTGCCGCAGATGCGGCGGCGTACAGACCTCAATAATGAGATCGCTTCCAGTCGATGTACCAAGCGTCTTCTGGAAGGTCTTTGAGTAAGACTAACAAATGCGAAACGATCCCCTCATCATCGCCTTTTCGGGTTGAAAGCCTCGAACACACGAAAGTATGATGAGCATCATACTTCCCTGTGTTCCTGCCACCATTTTGGCTTTCAACCAGTGATACATATTGTTGATCGACGTGAACAATGACCCTTTGTTCGAACCGTCCAAAGCCGTTTGATTTCATTTATTCTCCGAATATTGAGAGAGACGCCAACGAATTCAGATTGCTAATTCTAGCCCTTCTTTTCCGGGTGATTGTGGTAGCGAAATCGGTGGTCGAATTGACGACTGACCTTCCTGACCAGCAAAAACGTCTTTGTGAGGGAAGCGATTCCAAAATGGGAAATAGATCGACGAAGCCGGAAAAAAATTGAACGGAGCGTAATTCGTTTGATTGCTCCTAAGATGGCTTTCCAGTTTCAGCGAATAGCCCAAAAATTGATCAAGGTCACGAAGGCTGTTCACCGGCTTAAAGTCTACGAGTGAAATATCTGCCGTTGGATTGAGAACCTTATAGCCGCCGTCCGGTGTAAGAAATCTGCGATGGCTGGCTTGGAAGTTTGCGAGTGTTTTTTCATGAAACAAAACCGCGCCATGACCATGCGGATAAAATGTAGTTGTATGAAAGCTATTTTGACGACTGCCCTCCATGTCGAAAGCTATGAAGGCTAGTGGCTGAAGCTTTTTATTCCATCGCGTCACTTTGCCATTATTAAAGCATTGAGGTCTCAGAATTGAAGCGTGATAGCAACCAAATGCTTTATCAACTCTCCGCTGTGCGTCTATAATGTTTTGGAGATCACCATAGCTCCTGAGTTGAACAGTAACAATAAATGCATTGTTTTTTATATATCTTCTTATTCTGCGTGTATCTGGATCATCTGATCTTTTTACGTCGAACCATGCTTTTTCAATAATTGTGTTGAAAATCCATTCTTTTATTTGGTTTGATGTCATGTTTACTCTATAAATAGGCAATATAAATCTAATTGCGCCAATCATAGACAGGCGCATATGAAAATTAAAATAAAGAAAATCAAAGTCGCTCTAATGAGCGGACCCTTGATCGCCGCAACCGGCTATCTCTTATTTAGTCTATGAAGTTGCTTTATGCGGATTATAGTCTCCGCAGTTGGGATCACTACTGATCCAGCTTTATAAAAATATTATCAAATTTACGCGTTTATTTCAAGCAAAATATTGAATTTATTGTCTTTTTATAGTTCACCTCCATTCCTTGGCATCGATCCGAATCCGCTAACTCGCCCAGAGATATTTTGTACGGGGTCGTCCACCATCCCCCTCTAAAGCCACAGAAGAGCTTATGGACTGGTGGATATTCAGGTGTTGGCGCCCCTATGAGGGTGGCAGCGATGCGCATCGTCGGTTCTACAAATTGTGCCATTTGAGTAAACCGTAGCGAGACATTCGCGTGAGACACTTTTAGCGTCTCATTAGGGTTGATTTCCGCATTCCGAGACGTTACGACTCGAACATCTAGAGTCAAATGAGACAAAAGGGTCATCAGATGTCAGTCATATACGGATATGCCAGAGTGTCGTCGGTCGATCAGGATTTGACCTTGCAAGAAGACGCCCTCCGATCAGCCGGGGCAACGCTTATTCTGAAAGAGAAGAAAAGCGGCACCACGACACAAGGCAGAGAAGAGCTTTCCAGACTGCTCGATTTCGCTCGGGAGGGTGACACCATCATCATTACCCGCATTGACCGTCTAGCCCGCTCTATAGCCGATCTATCCGCTATCGTTGACCGCCTAATATCCAAAGGGGTTTCATTGAAGGCTACTGAACAGCCAATCGACACGAGTACGCCAGCCGGAAAAGCCTTTCTCCAGATGCTTGGCGTTTTCGCTGAATTCGAAACAGCCATTAGGAAAGAACGTCAACTGGAGGGAATTGCCAAGGCGAAGAAGGAAGGCGTCTACAAGGGCAGGAAAGCCACTGTGGACGGTGCGAAGATCAACGAGCTAGTGGCGGTTGGCAAAAGTCCAACCGAGATCGCCAAGACACTTGGGATCGGCAGGGCAACTGTCTACCGATATCTCGAACCAAAAACATGATTGCTCGAAAAAATTGAACAATAAATCAATATTGTTCAACAATTTTGGAATATGACGAAAAGGTTGGGCTGGAGGCGGCGCGGGCGGGATTTGTGGTCACTTGACCTTGGGTCCTAAAATGTCAACGAAGGGATTGTTGTCGTCCGTTTTCCCTAAAAGCAGGTTCGATATTCGGGCACCTAGTTCATCTCTCCTCGAATTAGAATTGTTGATCAGATACTCGCCAACCACGTCCCTGTTTATATCTCTACCTGCTATGTCAATTCTATTCGCGAGCCGAGCAACTTCCTTCTGCAAAGCCTGCATTTGATCCAGCATGAATTGTTGAGACCCCACTTCAGTCGTCTCCAAGGCTGTAACCTTCACACGATGGAAATGCCCTAGGAATGGAGAGTAATTTTCGTCCTTTCCTTTTCTTGCCACGCATGCCGCAATTGCTGTCACGAGCTTTTTCTTAAAATCGCGAACATCGTCAAAACGCAAATCTGCTCGGTAGTTGATATGCTCAATGGGCGACGTGTCGAAACTGTAGTCGGTCAGGTCGTCTTTGATGACGATGGTGGGCTTGTCGAATGCCAGACGCAAACCGAGTTCAAACATAACGTTCGCATTCTTGCCACTGACATCGCAAACAACAATTGGATCGTCGTATAGGTTCTGGACGATCCTTGCGTGAATTACACCGATGTCTTCACTCTCACTGACGAGCCGGGGCGTGTAGCCAGCATCCTTTATAGCTTCATCAAGAATAATCCTTACTCGGTCCCAATGAGACTTTTCGTACTGTCCCATGGCGGCGATAGGCATAATGATTCCGCAAAAGGGCAAGGCTTTCTGTTGGGCAGTTTCTTCAGTATTCGGCTTTTGCGGCTTCGAATTCATTCATTTCCCCCATCTTATATTCATAATCAGTTGTCACTCACCCGCATAGACGAACGCATCAGGTATTGGAGAGATATTGGGTGAAGACTGTCGAGGATCGTATCCCGATGATTGTTTTGCGCCGTCTTAATCGCTGCTGATTTTTTATCTTGTGGCTCGTAGATTTGATTGAAAGCGTCTCTCGACCAAGTGCTTTCCCATTCCTCTTGATTATCCAAGAGTTCCATTAGCGAGTTTTCTATGTCCTCAATATTCTTTTCGATTTCCAGACTAAAGACGAAGCCGCACCTCGCTTTAATGTATTGAAGTTGCCTCAAATCGCTTCTTTCAAATACCTGCTTTTTTGAAATTCCTGTATGGAAAGCGACAAGTTTGCTGTAGATGTCAAAGCGTTCATCGAACAGGCTCAATCGATACGTCTTCTTAGCCGTCTCTTCTGCCAATGTGTGTTGTTGCTGAAGCAGTTCAGATTGTTCGTTGATGGTTTTCAACTGCGCATCGACAACCTTCTGGTTCTCCGCGAATTGATCACGGGTTTCAGTCAATTCCTGTCTTTGCGTGAGGACTGCCGCCACAAGCCAAATAAAGGCTAGCGGTGAGAACACGCCAGCAAGAAAGTCACCGATTTCGTTGAGTCTCGATTCGGATAGAAAATCCCATATCTTCCAGAACTCAACCTTCCAGACGATGAATGTAATGTATGCAATCGTGGCTGCGAACGCGATAACAAGCCAATTTATTTGGTTCCAAATCTTTTTCATTACACGACCAATGCCATGCTGTGCGCCTTCAGAAATTCGGCGCATTTCATATCATACTGAATGTGAACCCGATCTTCGGTGATGATTGGAAATTCCGGAGAAAACAGATCAATAATCTTTTTCCGTAGTCGCTCGTTTATGACGGAATTGTATCCGTAAGCGGTAGCAAATGTCTCAACTTCTCGCCACGTGTCATCGAATCCACCCTGAACTTCTAAAAGCTTCATATTTTGCGGAGCAAAAGCGAAGCCAAGAAAGACGACAGTGGTGGCGTTTGTCATTGCGTCATGAATTCTTGGAGAAATGTCGCTGCCCATGGATTCGGACCAAGTGACGATATTTTCACTCATTGCCCAAATGCGCTCTGGCTTGGCTTCGCTCCCAAAAGGATGGTCACGCATATCACCAAGGCTTCCATAGGGGTGGATGATGTTGATGTTCTTAACTATCTGTCGTGCTACGTCTGGCGAAACGTCTCGAAACGTCTTCACGATGGCATATTCTAAGTAAGTTTCAATGCAGCGATCATAATTGAAGCATATGATCGTTATGTTGTTCCCAAGGGTTTCAACATCACTGTTCCGAACGCCATCGAATAGCATTCGCGTAAAAGGCTTTATCCAAGTGTCAGAAAAATCTGGCTCTGAAGAACGGTATGATTGTTGCGTGATCTGAGCCATCTTGCTTAACCGCTCTGCTTTCGAGATTGCGTAGGCGATTTGTAGCTTTCCTGCCTCTGCGATTATCTCGTCGCCGTTATGGCGGTTTATAAACTCGTCTATTGAGCCAGCATGATCAATCGCCCGATGTATTTCAGCCATTGCCAAAAAACGGGCATTAATTGCTTCGTTGTTTTTCGTATATCTATTGACCAAGCATCGAAAAATTGGCTCCACGCCTTCTTTCATCGTGCCAAAGTCAAAATGAAAGCTTGAGTTGGTCTGTATCTGTTTCATGAGCGCTTCGCCAACAGGCAGACCGAACTCGTGGCTTGCACCAGCACCAACTACGAACACAGTATTATTTCGAAACATTCTCAGCCAAACCCAATACCTAACTTTACCCACCGCGAACTAAATCATGCGTTGAGTTTGGCTTGCAATGCTATTTTTGCGCGGAAGGTCGCGATTTTCGAGATATGCCCATAATACTGCCAAGGCAGTCGGGCGATGACCGACGCAAGGACAACGGACAAAACCCGTCAAAGACGACTTATAAGCGATTTTATCCATGACATGCAGGTTTCTATTGCCCAATCATCTTGTTCTTTGGACAAGACTGTTGCTTCAATTGGACCCGCGCCATGCCCAAGCTTGTTTCGAACCTCACCGAAGAAGTTCTTCAAAACATTTGCTTCCCACGTCGCGATCAGGTTTCCGCCCCTGTCCACAGCTAAAGCTTCGATGAAATTAACTGCACCGCGCTCTTTACCAGTTGTCGCGTTTCGATCATGAGCAATGATCTTGATCGCGCTTTCCAAAGCCTTAGCAGCAGATAAGGCAGCTTCTGGTCGTCGGTTGTCACGCCGATCAATGGCTTCCAAGATGTCTGTTTCGACATTTTCCCACTTTGGATCGGCTATTGCTTGCCAGAATGGTTGTTTCACCTGTTCGTTGATGAAAGCGTCGTCAGAAAATTGAACGAAACCGTTGTGGTATGTCAAAGGGAACGCGGCTTGGCGAAACCGCTCGTTAATTTCATAAACATTTTCCCGCAGGCTCTCATTTTGCTGTTTGTTGGCAGCAATAAAATATTCGTCGCTGAGACCGGGTACTCGCAAGGACCGCCCCAAGCTATTGACGTTCCCATTCCTCTGCGCTTCTAGTCGCTTCGGCAAATGGGCATTAGCCACTTCAACCTGAGCTTCGGCTTCTCTGAAAGCTAGCTCTACAAAGCTTATTCGTTGTTTTATGAATTCGTCAGCGTCGGCATAATCTACAGGTACGGCTTGCATAAACGCCCTGATAATTTGCAAAGGCGAGTTTCTGTGGGTCAACGTGTAGAGCGGCGACAGATAATCGGTTCCGAGTTCCATCGATAATTTGTTGGAGATCGCCTCCAGCAACTCCCTCGCATGCTTGCTCTCGTCGCCACTTATATAATACGGGAATAATTGCTCGGTGATTATCCTGCAAGACTGCACCATGAACCGCCGTTTGCGTTCGTCATACAATTTGCTGAGCGGTGTGTTGTAATAGCGTTCTGCGAAGATGTCTGTGAGCATTTCTATTCCAGCCGTCTGACTTTACCCATCCCGCAACAATGCATCACTTGCGATAAGCAGCAAGACCCATAGCCATGATTGCAAGCAGAAAGATGAGGACAACCGCAACGAGACCAGATGCACTGGCTTCGAAGAAGAGAAATTTGACCGTTAGTTGCTGATCCATCGGCAGGCGCACCTTTCCATTTAAAATCAAAATGAAGGTGCTGCTTGCAGCTTCGCAGTATCATCTGCGCGATGTTTCCAGTCAACATAAGAGGCGAACAAACCATGATTTCCGAGGGTCTAATTACACTTGGGCCACCTGATCCACAGGTTGGCTCAATCAAAGCGCGTCATTTGCCGTCAGATGTCGATGATTAGATTGAGTTCGTCTTGAACCCGCTTTTTCGCCTTGGCATGCGCAAGTGCCGCGTCGATGAAGCCTTTTTCTTTCGCGATACGGATCAGCCAATCATAATGATCGAAGAATTCGTTTCGTAATTTCTCGCTCTTAACGAGCTTTTCAAATGTGTATTTCTGCAATTTCCATATTCCATGATAGGAATATGCCGGTATTCATAATATAAATTCATTTCACGTCTCAGCATATTGAGTTGATATTCAAGTTTTTAGATTGGTAGCTTTGCGTATTGAAGAGCTTTTTCCAGTGCCTCCTTTTTGTTCTCAATGTCGTATCCATCGCCGTAGTGCATCGAATGGGATTTGGTGTTGGTGTGCCCGAGAATTGAATCCTTGAGGGTGTCATTCGCCCCGCTCCTGCGAAGCCAATCAGCCATGTTGTGGCGGAAGCTGCCGAAGCCCTTCCCCTTTCCCGGCGTCATCTTTCTGAAATAGTCGGACATCGCACAGTTGACCTGAGTTGGTCCTTCATTCGTATGGAAAATGGTAAAGCCGTTGGGGAATTCACGCATGGCGGCAAGCGCATCACCAATTAGCGGGACATCTCTATGACGCGCCCCTCCCCGCTTGACCTTGCCGCGAAGTTCATTGGGGCGAATGGAAATGTATGGATCAGACGCATCCAGATGGATATCGGCGGGGGTTAGAAGCGCGAGTTCCTTCGCGTTCGCACCTGTGCACATCCCAATGCGGATAAGAGCTTTGATTTCAGGTCGTGCCCCTGATGTCTTCAAGCCTTCCGTAACTGCTGCTATCTCCGCAGCGGTGAGCGGCGCTCGTTTGCCATCGTCTTCGTAGCCAGAAATTCTGATGCCCGCGAAAGGATTCTCCTTCCCTTCGTATTCCTCATCAAAGACGGTCTCTAAGATCACACCGAGCCAGCTAATCTTCTTATTAGCTTCGTTGCTTAAAAACTCGCCGGTATCGATCTTTTCCTTCAGAATTTTGCGGTACTTTTTCACATCGTTCTTGGTGATCTTCAACACGTCAGTGTCCCCCATCGCCGCGATGTAATCTTCGGTCTTAACTTCGTAACGCCGCCAAAAACGCTTCGTCTGAAGCTCGTTCTTGCCCTTAACTTTCTCAGACGAAAGAGCTTTGAACTTCTCGAAAGCATCTGCCCAAGAGAGCGGCGGCATCTCCATCGCGCCGACTAAAGCAGCAGTCTGCACAACATTTGGAGTCGGCATAACAGCACGGACATCCACGATTTCGCTGATACGCTCTATCAACTGATCAACAGTTTGTTCGGAGACTGCCGTATGCGGTTCGTACTTTGCGGTGAGCTTCTCAGCGGTTGCTTTGACACGCTTGTAGTCAACGTGAGCCTCATCAGGCAGGCGCTCATCATCGAAGAGCGGCAAGATTTCCGCGATGTGACCGGCGACACGCTTCTTCGCCGTCCCTAAATCTCGTGTCCTCAATGAGCGCCAAATTTGGCGTTTCGTCGTGGACTTCCGCAATCGCGTAGGGATGTTGACGCAGAAATAGTAATAGCCGTTCTGCCGTCTGTGTAAGTAATTTTGCGCGATCATATATTGAAACCCGATCAACGAAACTAAAAGAAACCTCCTTTTGGTTGACTCTCTTATAGCGCCTTCCGTGAATATTCGTCAACTATAAATTTCGAATTGACGAAAATTATGCTTTCAACTTGCTTTAAAAACAAAACAACTATTGCAAAATATTTTGGAAACATCTTATCTTTTTGATTATGTTTTGATTTTGAATTAGGCGATTTGCCGGGATTATTAGCAATTCTATTGGCAATTTTTCGCTGCGGCGATTCAGAGGCAGGCATTTGAAGAAGAACATTTGACATGAGTTTTGAATTCTCCTATGAAATCAATCTCTTCCGAGGGGTGTGCTACGGCACTGAGACGGCATTGCGCCGAACCCTTATATACCTGATCCGGGTCATGCCGGCGTAGGAACGGAAACTGTCGCACCCTTCAGGCGCTGCCCTTTCTCTTCTCCGCTTTGCCTGATCTCCGAGATTGTCACATCTGGAGACGAATGATGATGCTGAAACCTTCCGCCCTTCGCACACGGTGCGTCTGCGTCTGAGGTCCGGCTCATGCGTGCTACCCATGCGCTGAACGGTGTCGGTCTTCTGCTGGTTTTCTGGCAGGCGGGAACGTGGCTGTTTTCGCCGCCCCGCTATATCCTGCCGTCGCCCACCGATGTTGCCGGCGCTTTCTGGCGTCAGCCCGGCTTCCTGTTCGGGCAGGCACTGGTAACGCTCGGTGAAATGGCGCTCGGGCTCGCGGCGGGCATCGCCGCCGGTATTCTCGTTGCCTTCACGATTGCCGCCGTCCCGCGCCTCGGCCGCCTCGTCTGGCCCATGGTTCTGGTGCTGCAGGCCTTTCCGGTCTTCGTGCTCGCCCCCATCCTCGTCCTCTGGTTCGGTTTCGGCATGGCCTCGAAAGTGGTGATGACGGCGATCATCATCTTCTTTCCCGTCGCCTCCTCCTTCACCGATGGCCTTAACCGCACGGATCGCGCCATTCTCGACGCCGCCTCGCTGACGGAGGCGAGCCACTGGCAGATCCTAATCCGGCTGCGCGTACCGCTGGCGTTGCCATCGTTCATTTCCGGGCTGAGGGTGGCCGCCCCGCTCGCCCCGCTGGGCGCCGTCATTGGCGAATGGGTGGGTGCTTCGGCGGGGCTCGGTTTCGTCATGATCCAGTCCAATGCCCGCATGCAGACTGACACGATGTTTGCCGCCATGGCCATTCTTGCCGTCATGGCGGTGCTGCTGCGGCTCATCGTCGACCGGGCGACCGCCAATCTGGCCCCCTGGGCCAAGGAAACAGAACATACCATTCCTCTCAGATATTTACGGAGACTTTCGGCACCATGAAACGAACGCTTCTTTCCCTCGTCGTCGCGGCAGCAGGCGCATTTGCTCCCATGCAATCACAGGCCGCCGACAAGCTTACCGTATTGCTCGAATGGTTCGTGAACCCCGATCATGCGCCGATGGTGATCGCGAAAGAACGCGGCCTGTTTGCCGATGCCGGGCTGGAGGTGGAACTGGTGCCGCCAGCCGACCCTTCCGCCGTGCCGCGACTCGTCTCGGCAAAACAGGCCGACATCGGCGTGCATTACCAGCCGAACCTCTATCTCGATCACGATGCCGGCCTGCCGCTCGTGCGTTTCGGCACGCTGGTGGAAACCCCACTCAACACTGTCACGGTTCTCGCCGATGGGCCAATCAAAAGCCTGAAGGACCTGAAGGGCAAGAAGGTCGGTTTTTCCGTTTCCGGTTTTGAAGATGCGATGCTGAAGCGCATGCTGGAAAAGGACGGCCTGGCGAAGGATGATGTCGAACTCATCAACGTCAATTTCTCGCTCTCGCCGTCGCTGATCGCCGGCAAGGTGGATGCGACACTCGGCGGTTTCCGCAATTTCGAACTGACGCAGATGAAGCTTGAAGGCCATGAGGGCCGCTCGTTCTTCCCGGAAGAACATGGCGTGCCGGCCTATGACGAGCTGATCTTCGTCACGCACCGCGATCTCGTAAAAGACAACCGCCTGCTGCGTTTCCTCTCCGCCGTGGAGCAGGCCGCGATCTTCATCACCAACCACCCGCAGGAATCCTGGCAGCTTTTCATCAAGGCCTATCCGAACCTTGACGATGCGCTGAACAAGCAGGCCTTTTTCGACACGTTGCCGCGCTTCGCCAAGCGTCCCGCCGCACTCGACCGCGCGCGCTACGACCGCTTCGGTGCCTTCATGCAGGAGATGCAACTGATCAAGCAGGCACCGAAGGCGGACGATATCGCCGTGGAGCTGCAGCAGCCATGACGACGAATTTCCCGACAGCGGCAAAAGCCGCCGAGATTCTGGAGCGGGTGCGCAAGACGCGCCCGCGCGTGCATTGCCTGATGAACACAGTGGTGCAGAAATTCACCGCCGACGGCATCACCGTCGTCGGTGGCATTCCCTCGATGACCACCTCGCTCGAGGAAATCGAGAGTTTCGTCACCAAGGCGGATGCATTGACCGTCAATCTCGGCACGCTGGATGCCGAGCGGCGCAAGGTCATCCGGCTGGCGATCGAGATCGCCAATGCATCCGGCAAGCCGTGGATCGTCGACCCCGTCCATTGCGATTATTCGCCATCCCGTCTGGAGTTTGCCCGCGAACTCATCGCACTTTCCCCGACCATTGTGCGCGGTAACCGCGCCGAGATGAGCCTGATCGGCAATGTGCCCGACGCGGTGCGGATCGAAACCGGACCGGTCGATCATCTCCGCGACACGACCCGTGGCGTCAGGATCGTCAACGGTCATCCATGGATGGCGAAGGTCACCGGCACCGGTTGCCTCTCGGGCGGCATCATCGCCGCTTTCATGGCGGTGGAGAAAGATGCGCTGCCGGCTGCGGCCGCAGCCCTTGCCGTCACATGCGTTTCCGCCGAGCTGGCCGCGAAACAGGCCAGAGGCCCCGGCACATTCGAACCGGCATTTCTGGATGCGCTTTCCGAAATTTCAGGGGAAGACATCATCAATCACGCGAGGATAGAGCATGAACAAGGTTGATTACCGCCTCAACGCATTGGTCGATGCCAGTCTTGCCGATGTCGCGCCCTTACCCGAGCTTGCTTTGGCGGCCGCACTCAACGGTGCGACCATCCTGCAATATCGCGACAAGCACGGCTCGACGCGCGAAATGATCGACAACGCCCGCGCCATTCATGAGGCAATCGCCGGCACCGGTGTACCGCTTGTTATCAACGACCGCGTGGATGTGGCACTCGCCTCTGGCGCTGATGGTGTGCATCTCGGTGCCGATGACATGGATGCGAAGACCGCACGGCGCATTCTCGGCGAAAAGGCGATCATCGGCCTCACCGTCAAGAACCGCGCCGATGCTGAACGGGCGGCCTCCATGCCTGCCGATTACGCCTGCATTGGCGGCGTGTTCGAAACGGTTTCCAAGGTGAACCCGGACAAGCCGGTCGGTATCGATGGTTTTGCGACGCTTCGCGCCCTGCTGCGCGAATGGCGGCCGGATATGCCTGTCGGCGCCATCGCCGGTATCGACCTTGCCCGCGTGCCTTCAGTCATCGCCGCCGGCGCGGATGGTGTCGCGGTCATTTCCGCCATCTTCCGGGCAGGCGATATTGCCAGCGCAACCAAGGGCTTCCGCTCTGCAATTGACGCGGCGCTGAAAGCGAGACAGCCATGACATCCATTGCATTGACCATTGCCGGCTCCGACAGCGGCGGCGGCGCCGGCATTCAGGCCGACATCAAGACCTTCTCCGCTCTCGGCGTCTATGCCGCCAGCGTCATCACCGCCATCACCGCCCAGAACACCAGGGGCGTGACGGCGGTGGAGGATATTTCAGTGGCCACCATCGTTGCCCAGATGGATGCCGTTTTTTCCGATCTCGCCGTCAATGCGGTGAAGATCGGCATGGTCTCGCGGATCGAAACCATCGCCGCCATCGCGGAACGGCTGCGGCGGCAATCGCAACCGGTGGTGCTCGACCCCGTCATGGTGGCGACATCAGGCGACCGGCTGCTGCACGAGGACGCCATCGAGACATTGCGGCGCGAGCTTTTGCCGCTCGCGGCCATCGTCACGCCAAACCTGCCCGAAGCGGCGCTGCTGACCGGCACGCCGATTGCACAGACGCAGACGGACATCAACCGCCAGGCCGAGACGATCCTCAAGGCCGGTGCAAAAGCCGTGCTCATCAAGGGTGGGCATAGCGATGGGCCTGAGAGCACGGATTATCTGTTTGCTGATGGCACCATGCTGGCGCTTGCCGCGCCGCGGGTGGACACGAAGAACGACCACGGCACCGGCTGCACGCTGGCGGCGGCGATTACGGCCCACCTTGCCAAGGGTTGTGAACTGCGGGAGGCTGTTGGGCTTTCGAAGGAATATTTGAACGGAGCGCTTGAGGCTGGGCGCGGGCTCGCCGTTGGGAGTGGGCGGGGGCCGGTGCATCATTTTTATCGGTGGTGGTGACGGGATGCAGTAGGAGCGTGGGGCTTACCCCCCTCTGTCCTGCCGGACATCTCCCCCTCAAGGGGGGAGATCGACAAGCGGCTTGCTCACCATTCAATGAGCGAAGTTTCTCACATTGAGAGGATTGCGTGGGACTGAGGCAGAAACCTCACCCGATCTCCCCCCTTGAGGGGGAGATGTCCGGCAGGACAGAGGGGGGTAAGCCGCACGCTCTGCACACTCAATCCCTCACCGAGCCTTCGGCGTCGCCAACACATTCCGGATCGCAAAACTCGAATGAATCCGCGAAACCCCCGGCAGTTTCGACAGAATCTCCTTGTGAATCCGCTCGAAATCCCCAGCACTTTCCGCCTCGCAACGCAGGAAATAATCCGAGCCGCCGGTCATCAGGTAACATTCACGGATTTCCGGATACCGCCGCACCGCATTTTCGAAACGGTTGAGAAAATCCTCCGTCTGGCGGTCGAGCGTGATCTGCACGATGACCGAGATGACCTCGCCGCCCGCAAGGCCGCTGGTCAGCGCCGTATATCCGCGGATAATGCCCTCCCGTTCGAGAATATCGACCCGGCGCAGACAGGCCGAGGCCGAAAGCCCGACTTCCGCGGCCAGCTTCGCATTGCTGATACGGGCGTTGAGCCGAAGCAGGCGGATGATGTGGCGGTCGGTCGCATCAAGTGACGACATAGAAAATTCCAATCAGACAAAGAAAATTGCGCCACTTTGAATTCTATCGCATTTCCTTCGAACAATCGCCAAGAAATTCGATAATCGTTGCAATACTCTCATGAGATAAAAATGAGGGTGAACGACCATGGACATGCAGATCAGCCGCCAGCAGGCAGCCGGTGGTGCAAGCGGCCATCTGAGCATCGATCTCGGCGCATTGCGCGACAATTACCTGACCCTTGCCGCCATGGCCCCGGCCTCTCAGACGGCAGCGGTCGTCAAGGCGGACGCTTATGGCCTCGGCGCTGATATCGTCTCGCAAACCCTGTTCGACGCAGGCTGTCGCAATTTCTTTGTCGCCCATATCGATGAGGCGCTGGCGCTCCGGCTTCGCCTGTCGGCGCAGGCGCGGATTTTCGTGCTCAACGGTCTTCAGCCCGGCAATGAGACCTCCTGCGCCGCCATGGCCGTCACCCCGGTTCTGAACTCGCTGGAGCAGATTGCGCAATGGTCGGCCCATGCGAAAAAGCTTGGCAGGACGCTACCGGCGGCGGTGCAGATCGATACCGGCATGTGCCGTCTTGGCCTCTCACCCGCAGAGCTGGAAACCCTCACGTCCCAGCCGCAATTGCTCGATGGTATCGACATCGCCTTCGTGATGAGCCACCTCGCTTGCGCCGACGAGCCGGAACACCTCTCCAATGCCGCGCAGCTTGCGGTGATGCGAAAGGCCGCCACCGCTTTTCCTGATGTACCCGTCTGCTTTTCCAACTCCGGCGGCATCTTTCTGGGCAGTGATTATCACAATTACCTGTTGCGCCCCGGCATCGCACTTTATGGCGGCGCGCCGTCCGTTGCCCGTCCGAACCCGATGAAGCCGGTCGTCCTTCTCGATCTCGCCGTCATCCAGACACGCACCGTGTCCGCCGGCTCGCTGGTCGGTTATGGCGGCTCCTTCGAAGCCGCAGGCCCCACACGTCTTGCAACAATCGCCGCCGGTTATGCCGATGGCCTGCCGCGCTCGCTCAGCAATCGCGGGGCGGCGTGGTATAATGGTGTTCGCTTACCCATTGCGGGCCGCGTTTCGATGGACAGCATCATTCTCGACATATCGGCCCTGCCCGAGGGAACATTAACCCAGGGCAGCCTCGTTCAGATGATAGGGCCTGACCAGACTTTGGAAGACATCGCCGAGGATGCGGGCACGATCGCCTATGAAATCCTGACCGGCCTCGGACGCCGTTACCGCCGCAGCTATATTCAGCCGGGAGAAACCCCGGCAGCCGCTTCAACATCAGTCAATCACAAGTGAGACGATCATGAACGTCACTATCCTCGGAGCCGGCGTCGTCGGCGTGACATCCGCCTGGTATCTGGCCAAAGCCGGACACAAGGTGACGGTGATCGATCGCCAGCCGGCCGCAGCGCTCGAAACCAGCTTCGCCAATGCCGGTGAGGTCTCCCCCGGCTACTCCTCGCCATGGGCAGCGCCCGGCATTCCGATGAAGGCGATGAAGTGGCTGTTCATGAAACATGCCCCTCTCATCATCCGCCCGACGGCCGATCCGGCGGCGTGGCGCTGGATGAGCCAGATGCTGCGCAACTGCACCTCGGCGCGTTATGCCATCAACAAAAGCCGCATGGTGCGCGTTGCCGAATATAGCCGCGATTGCCTGATGGCGCTGCGCGACGAGACCGGTATTCAATATGACCAGCGCATGCAGGGCACACTGGAGGTTTTCCGTACCCAGAAGCAGTTCGATGCTATCGGCAAGGATGTCGACGTGCTGACCGCCGGCGGTGTACCCTTCGAAATTCTCGACCGTGACGGCTGCGCCGCCATCGAGCCTGGTCTCGCGCCGGCCAAGGAAAAGATCGTTGGCGGCCTGCGCCTGCCCGGCGATGAGACCGGCGACTGCTTCATGTTCACCACCGAGCTTGCCCGCATGGCGGAAGAGGCCGGTGTTACCTTCATCTATGATACCGGCATCATGCGTCCCATCGTTGAAGCCGGCCGCATCAAGGCCGTGGAAACCACAAAGGGTCTGGTGGAAGCCGATGTTTTCGTCGCTGCACTGGGCAGCTATTCCCCGCAGTTTGTGCGCCAGCTCGGCCTTAACCTGCCGGTGTACCCGGTCAAGGGTTATTCCATTACCGTTCCGGTCGTGAAGGAAGAGCGCGCGCCTGTCTCGACGGTGATGGACGAGGCCTACAAGGTGGCCATCACCCGGCTCGGCTCGCGTATCCGCGTCGGCGGCATGGCCGAGATCGCCGGTTTCAGCAAGGATTTGCCGGCCACACGACAGGCAACGCTGACCCATTCGGTGGAGGACCTGTTCGGCGGCGCGGGGGACCAAACCCAGGCGAAATTCTGGTGCGGCCTGCGCCCGATGACGCCGGATGGCACGCCCGTCATCGGCGCTACCCGCTACAGCAATCTTTATCTCAACACCGGCCACGGCACGCTCGGCTGGACCATGTCCTGCGGTTCCGCCCGGGTGCTTGCCGATCTCATCAGCGGGAACAAGCCCGAGATCGATACGCACGATCTGGCCATCAGCCGTTACGCCGCCTGAAACGGTCCCGCCGCGCCGCCGCCCGGCGTCGCGGCCTGTAAAACCGGGAGAAACCCGTTCCAATTCCGGCCGTCAGCGCGCCACAATTCATTCAGCGCCCGTTCAGCAGCGCCGCTATATTTCTTTAACCATCGAATTTGCAACTGGCAGCGCCCCTGCCATCTGGATGGAAGAAGACCATGTCGTCCTTTGCAGCTAAAACCGTTCTGGCCGTCGCCGTTGCCGCAGCGACCATCGTTCCTTTCAACACCGCCTCTGCCGATGACTGGGGCCGCCGTGACCGCCGCGATGCCGCCCTTCTGGGTGGCGTGCTCGGCCTTGCTGCCGGCGTTGCCGTCGGCTCCGCCCTTTCCCGCCCGGCGCCTGTTGACGATGAGCGCGTCTACATCGACCCGCCGCGCCGTTACGAGCCGAGCTACGTTTATGAGGAGCCGGACTACCGCTATTATCAGCCGCAGCCTCAGCCGGTCTACCGCCCGGCCCCTGTGTATCGCCCGGCACCGGTCTATCGTCCGCAGCCTGTTTATGACAGCCGCCCGGTCTATGGCCAGCGCGCCACTTACCGCACCATCGAGCCGTGGACCAACGCCTGGTACGACTATTGCTCGCAGCGTTACCGCAGCTTCAACACCCGCACCGGCACCTATACGGATTATGACGGCCAGCGTCATTTCTGCGTCGCGGGCTGAGTGGGAATAAACGCAGCCTCCAGCTTGTTTGCGAGTATAACCTCAAACTCTCCGTCATCCTCGGCCTTGTGCCGAGGATCCATCCACGTATCGCAACTTGATAGGTAGCAGATGCTCGGGACAGGCCCGAGCATGACGGAGGAGAGGTTTTCGGACCTCGCCATAGGCTCTGATGCCTAATGGCTTTTTTTATACCGCGCCGTTCTTCACATAATCCGCCCTGTTGATGCCGTGGCGTTGCAGCTTGTCGTAAAAAGTCTTGCGGGCAATGCCGAGCGCCGCAATTGTCTCCGCCACGTCACCATTCGACTGTTCCAGCGTCTCACGGATGATGCGGCCTTCGATCTCGTCCAGACGCTCCGGCAGTGTACCGGAAGCAGGGATTGCCGTCTGTGAAACGGGCCCAGCCGGGGCTTCCGTTTCCAGCCCCAGAACCACCCTTTCGGCGAAATGACCGAGTTCACGCACATTGCCCGGCCAGTCGTGATCCTGAAGCCGGCGCGAAACCCCGGCGCTGATTTGCGGCACGGCCATGTTGAAGCGATTGGCGGCCTTGGTGACGAAGTGGGAAAACAGCAGCGGAATATCCGCCTTGCGTTCCCGCAGCGGCGGTATCGACAGCGTCACCACATTCAGCCGGTAATAAAGATCCTCGCGAAAGGTGCCGCGCTCGGCGGGATCGCCAAGATCGACCTTGGCCGCCGCCACCACGCGGATGTCGACCGGCCGCTCCTCATTCGAACCAAGCGGCGACACCTCGCGCATTTCCAGCACGCGCAGCATCTTCACCTGCACGGCAAGCGGCATGCTTTCAATCTCGTCCAGAAACAGCGTGCCGCCGCTGGAATGTTCGATGCGGCCGACACGCTTCTTCTGGGCGCCGGTAAAAGCGCCGGGCTCATGGCCGAAAAGCTCGCTTTCGATCACCGTTTCCGGCAGTGCACCGCAATTCAGCGCCACGAAATTTCCCCGCGAGCGCTTCTTGCTCCAGCGGTGCAGCGCCGTCGCCACCACTTCCTTGCCGCTGCCTGTCTCACCCGCCACCAGCACATCCACATCCGTATCGGCAATGTGCCTGAGCGTGGTGCGCAGCCGCTCCATGGCCGGCGTCTGGCCAATCAGCGGCAAATCGTCTTCCGCCTGCCCGGCAGCGCGGCGAAGCGCGCGGTTTTCCAGCACGAGGCGGCGCTTTTCCAGCGCCCGGCGGGCACTCTCCACCATGCGTTCGGCCGGAAAGGGCTTGGCAATGAAATCATAGGCGCCGTTATGAAGCGCATCGACCGCCATCGGCACGTCGCCATGGCCGGTGATGAGGATGACAGGCAGATCGGCATCGATCTTGCGAACATGGTCGAAAAATTCGAGGCCGGTCATGCCCGGCATGCGCACATCAGTGATGACGATGCCGTCGAAATCCTCGTTCAGCGCCGCAAGCGCCTGTTCGGCGCGGGAAAAGGAGGTGACCGGCAATCCGTCGAGTTCCAGCGTCTGCACCATCGCCTTGCGCAGCTGCGAGTCGTCATCCACCAGGAATATGGTTCCATCCGCCGTCATGTCATGCTCGCTTCAGATATACGGAAAAAGCCGTGCCCGCCCCGCTGCTCGTCACCTCGATACGTCCGCCATAATCCGAGGCAATATCGTTGGAGATGATGAGGCCTAGACCGAGGCCGCTTTCCTTTGAGGTGTTGAAGGGCGAAAACAGCTGGGCGCGGATGGCCTCGGGAATACCCCCGCCATTGTCGCTGACCGAAAGCACGACCATATCGCTCTCCTCGCGCACGCGCACTTCCACGCGGGCAGCGCCAATCTCTTCGGTGGCTTCCAGCGCGTTTTGCAGAAGGTTGATGAGGATCTGCTCCAGCCGGATGCGGCTGCCGAGCACCTTCAAATCCTGATCCGGAAGCGCGATATCCAGCGCATCCATCTGCCCGGAAAAACGGCTGCGCAACAGCATGACGGCGCCTTCGATGACCAGTTTGAGGCTGACCGGCTCGGCGGCGGTGCGGCCCTTGCGGGCCAATATCTTCAGGTCACCGGTAATCGTGCCGATGCGTTCGGTCAGCGCCGCAATGTTTTCGAGATTTTCAGTCGCCTCGGACAAACGGTCGCGTTTCAGCAGGGTGCGGGCATTGTCGGCAAAGGCGCGGATCGTCGCCACCGGCTGGTTGATTTCATGCGCCACACCCGCCGCCACTTGGCCCAGAATGGAAAGGCGGTTGGCCTGCACCAGCTCATGCTGCACATTGCGCAACTCGCTCGTTGTCTTTTCATGCAAAGCGATTTCCGCCTGCAGATGGTCACGGGTCTTCGTCAGGTCGCGGGTTCGCTCCTGCACCTTCATTTCCAGCTCCGCGCGGGCGCGCTGCTCCTCTTCCTTTTCCTTGAGCGTCTTGTGCCGGCGCCACAGCCACAGGGCCGAAAGACCCATCAGCGGCATCAGCGTCGCCAGCGCCACCACCCGGCCCTCGCGGATGGCGGCGTTCAGCGCCGGCGCTACGGGCTGCAGGTAATGCAGGGTCCATGTGGTCGTCGGCACCGGCGTTTCCAGCCGCAGATAATCGCCGCGCTCCCGCCCCGGCTCATCGACATGGATGAGCGGAACATCATCGTCCGATGAGCGGGCCGGTCGGAAAGGCAGGGTCGCCAGCGTCTCATTGCCGAATTGCAGGCTTTCGGAAATCACCTTTCGCCGCGCCTCGTCAATCGGCGCAACGGTCTTGAAGCGCCATTCCGGCACGCTCGTCATCAGCACGACGCCGTTTCTGTCGACCACATAAACCGGCTTGCCGCCAATGTTCCAGTCCGATTCCAGACGGTTGAACTCCACCTTGGCGATGACAACACCAAGCGGCCGCCCGTCCGGGGCATCGATGCGGCGGGAAATATAAAGACCCGGCCGGCGGCTGACATTGCCGAGCGCGTAATGTTCGGACATGCCGGTCTTCATCGCCGCCTGAAAATATTCGCGGAACGCATAGTTGGAGCCGACGAAGCTGTCATCCTCCCGCCAGTTGCTGGAAGCGATGGTGAGACCGGTTGGCCCGGTCACATAGATGACCGACGACTGCGTGCCTTCGATCAGCCCCTCCAGCTTACGGTTCAGCCGATCGACCGCGACGGCGTCGCCGCCATCCAGCGCGGTGGCAAGATCGGGATCACCTGACAGAACCAGTGGAATGGCGCGCGGCCGCTCCAGCGCGACGTTCAGCAAAGCAATCTTCAGTTCGGCATCGGTTGACGCCTCGAAACCCGCCGTTCGCATCGCCTGATGACGGGCGAATTCATCAGCCACCAGCAGCACACCAAGACTGACGAGCAGCCACAGGCCAGCCAGCGCCAGCCATTGCGCGCGACGTTTCGCCTGAGAATGAGGTGCCTGATCCTGATAGGTCATACGTCAATTGTGCGGATTTACACACAGACCGCAAGAGGCATTGTCCGGAATCCCGCACAAATACCTGTAAGCCGGCAAAGCGTCAATAAAAAGTACTTTTTAAATCAGCCAGTTACGGCAAATGAGCAAGTCTGGCATGCGTATTGCACATGACTCCGCAATCGGCGCGAAGCCGTCAACGTCACGGCGAACCCGGGAGGCCAATAAAGGCAGGGTGAGGCCGAGGAGGAAAAAACATGATCGATACGACAGCCGTGGCCGCAGGCCACGCCAAGCAGCCATTTTACAAGCACCTGTATTTCCAGGTTCTGGTCGCCATCATCGCCGGTATCGCGCTTGGCCATTTCTATCCGGCCTTCGGCGAACAGCTGAAGCCGCTCGGCGACGGCTTCATCCGCCTCGTCAAGATGATCATCGCTCCCGTCATCTTCCTCACCGTCGCAACCGGCATCGCCGGCATGAACGACATGAAGAAGGTCGGGCGCGTGGCCGGCAAGGCCATGATCTACTTCCTGATCTTCTCCACGCTCGCGCTCATCGTCGGCCTCATCGTCGCCAATACCGTACAGCCGGGCGCTGGCATGAACATCGATCCGGCCACACTGGATGCCAAGGCCGTCGCGACCTACGCCGACAAGGCCCATGAGCAGACCATCACCGGCTTCCTGATGAACATCATCCCGACCACCATTGTCGGCGCATTCGCCAGCGGTGACATTCTCCAGGTGCTGTTCTTCTCGGTTCTGTTCGGCATCGCGCTCGGCATCGTCGGCGAAAAGGGCAAGCCCGTCACCGATTTCATGCATGCCCTGATGTATCCGATCTTCAAGCTGGTCGCGATCCTCATGAAGGCCGCGCCCATCGGTGCTTTTGGCGCCATGGCCTTCACCATCGGCAAATACGGCATCTCGTCCGTCACCAACCTCGCCATGCTGATCGGCACCTTCTACATCACGTCCTTCCTGTTCGTGTTCGTGGTTCTCGGCGCCGTCTGCCGCTACAACGGCTTCTCCATCGTCGCACTCATCCGCTACATCAAGGAAGAACTGCTGCTGGTTCTCGGCACCTCGTCTTCCGAAGCCGCTTTGCCGGGCCTGATGAGCAAGATGGAAAAGGCCGGTTGCAAGCGCTCCGTCGTCGGCCTCGTCATTCCCACCGGTTACTCCTTCAACCTTGACGGCACCAACATCTACATGACGCTGGCGGCCCTCTTCATTGCTCAGGCAACCGGTATCCACCTGTCCTTCGGTGAACAGATCCTGCTGCTGCTCGTTGCCATGCTCTCCTCCAAGGGTGCGGCCGGCATCACCGGCGCGGGCTTCATCACGCTCGCTGCAACGCTCTCCGTCGTGCCTTCCGTTCCGGTTGCCGGCATGGCGTTGATCCTCGGTATCGACCGCTTCATGTCGGAATGCCGCGCGCTCACCAACTTCGTCGGCAACGCCGTCGCCACCATCGTCGTCGCCCGCTGGGAAGGCGAACTGGATCAGGACCAGCTTGCCCGCGTGCTCAGCGGCCAGGAAGAAATCTCCGGCATTGCCGATGTGGATGCGGCACTGCCGGCATCGGTTCAGCCCGCCGAATAATACGACCTCCCAAGGTCCGGCCTGTCGCGGCTCCGTCCGGACAGGCTCTTACATGAAGGCTGGCGCATCATGATCGATGCGCCGGCCTTCCAGGTTCAGATATAGTCGTGAAAACAGTTCTTATCGCCGGGCAGATGCTGTAGAGCCAGACGGGAACGAATGGATGAACGGAGTCGGCATCACATGAAGAGCCTGTTTCTCGCCTGGCAATTCTGGGCACTGCTGTCAGCGGCTTTTGCGGCGCTCACCGCCATTTTTGCGAAGATCGGCATCGAAAACGTCAATTCCGATTTCGCCACCTTCATCCGCACCATCGTCATTCTCGCCGCCGCCGGCCTGATGGTTTACATCACCGGCAACTGGCAGCAGCCCTCCACCATTTCGGGGCGGACCTGGTTGTTCCTCGTGCTCTCGGGCCTGGCGACCGGCGCATCGTGGATATGTTATTTCCGGGCGCTGAAAATCGGCGATGCCGCCCGCGTCGCCCCCATCGACAAGCTGAGCGTCGTCTTCGTCGCCGTCTTTGCGGTGCTGTTTCTGGGGGAAAGGCTGTCGTTGCCGAATTGGCTCGGCGTGGTCCTGATCGCCTGCGGCGCAGTGCTCGTGGCCTACAGGGGATAAGCCAGCCGAGCAGGAACGCTCGGCTAGCGCAATCGATAAAATCGTCAGCCGCGTGCGGCCGCGACCTTGTCCAGTCCGCGTTTCACGCCAGCGAATAGCTCATCCAGTTGCTCCGCCGTGATGATCAGCGGCGGGCAAAAGCAGATGGATTCGCCGATCGGCCGGGTGATGACGCCCTCCTCCTCGATGGCGGCGGCAATGGCGAGCGTCGTATCCCCGGCCTTCAGGCCTTCCCATGGCTTCACTTCCAGCGCGCCAAGGAGACCGACGCCACGCGAGGAATGAATGAGCGGGTGATCGGCAAGCGCCTTCAGGTGATCGAGAAATTTGCCCTCCAGCCGGGCGACATTACCGACCAGATCACGCTCCTGAATGATCTTCAGGTTTTCCAGCCCCACCGCCGTCGCGACCGGATGACCGGAAGCGGTGTAACCATGGCCGAAGGAGCCGATACGGTCGGACTCATCGGCAATCGGCTGGTAAAAACTGTCATTCATGATGATCGCCGAAAGCGGCATGTAGGACGACGAAATCTGCTTGGAAACGACAAGCACATCCGGCTTGATGCCATAGGTCTCACAGGCAAACATCTTGCCGGTGCGGCCAAAACCGCAGATAACCTCATCCACGACAAGCAGAATGTCGTATTTCTTCAGGATCGCCTGCACGCCTTCCCAATATCCTTCCGGCGGCAGGAGAACCCCGCCGGCGCCCATCACCGGCTCGCCCCAGAAGGCGGCGACGGTTTCGGGGCCTTCGCGAAGGATCAGGTCTTCCAGCTCCCTCAGGATACGCGCGGTGAAATCCGCTTCGCTTTCCCCATCCTTGCCGAAATGCACATAGGAGGGGCAAGCGGTATGCAGCATACGGTCCAGCGGCAGATCGAAGCTCTCATGGTTGCGCGGCAGGCCGGTGATCGAGGCTGATGCGATCGTCACGCCATGGTAACCCTTGATGCGGCCGATGATTTTTTTCTTGTCCTTCTTGCCCAGCGCATTGGAACGATACCACACCATCTTGGCGGCAAGATCATTCGCCTCGGAACCGGACGAGGTGAAGTGCACCTTCGACATCGGCACCGGCGAAAGCTCGATCAGCAATTCGGCGAGATCAACGGATGGGCCATGCGTCTTGTAGGAGAAGGTGTGGTAATAGGGCAGCTTCTGCATCTGCTTCGTTGCGGCATCCACCAGCCGCTGTTCGCCAAAACCGAGCGCCACCGACCACAGCCCCGCCATCGCCTCGATGTAACGCTTGCCGCTGCTGTCGGTGACATAGATGCCCTCGCCGCTTTCGATCACCAGACCGCCGGTCTTTTCGAATTTGCGCAGGTTGACGTTCGGGTGCATCTGATAGGCGATATCGCGTGCCTCGACGGAATTCGGCAGGATGGTCATCGGTAAAGGCTCCGTTCGTTTGGATGAGCTTGAAGCGTCAGACGTGCTGGCCGCCATTGATGTGAATTTCCGCGCCGTTAATGTAGCTCGACTGTTCCGAGCAGAGGAAATAGATGGTCTGCGCCACCTCGGCGGTGGTGCCGAGCCGGCCGAGCGGCACCTGCGCCTCCACCAGTTCCGCGGTTCCGGGAGAGAGGATGGCGGTGTTGATCTCGCCCGGAGCAATGGCATTGGCGCGCACGCCGCGCGGGCCGAATTCATGCGCCAGTTCCCGCGTCAGCGCCGCGAGCGCTGCCTTCGAGGTGGCATAGGCCACGCCGGCAAAAGGATGCACGCGCGAGCCGACAATCGAGGTGACATTGACGATGGAGCCTTTCGCGGCCTCCAGTTCCGGCAAAAGCGCGCGGGCGAGCAGCGCCGTGGAAACGAGGTTGACATTGAGCACCCGCGTCCAGATATCCGCCGTCGTATCCATGACGCCGAGACGGCTTCCGCCGTCACCCTTGGGCGAAATTCCGGCATTGTTGACGAGCGCGGCAAGCTTGCCTTCCGGCAGGCGCGAACGAACCTCGTCGGCAAGCTCCTCAATGCGTGACAGGTCCTCCAGATCGGCCTGGATATGGCTCTCCCGCGCCGAGGGCCAGCGGCACTCCTCCGAAAAAGGTTGCCGCGATACGGTAAGGATTCTCCAGCCTTTTTCCTGAAACAGCTTGACGGTGGCATGCCCTATTCCCCGGCTCGCACCGGTGAGAAGCATATAAGGAACAGCCATAAGAGAACTCCTGTGCCATGCGGATCGTTGAGCCGGCCGCGCATTCAGCCCGCATGTTAGAGAGTTACAATCGACGGACAAGGGGTTTTTTGTCGCGGCGCGTCGATGCCGAACCCGCCGCGGGCTAATCCCATTTGATGTGCGCCTTTCACCCGAACGGAATATTTGAAGGCGGCCATTTGCCCATAGAATGAAGCCTCCCGATTTTGTGATCCGTATTGGGAGGGGACACATGCGCATCGACATCATCGACACCGACGCCGGCTTCGAAGCGATCCGGCAAAACTGGGAATCGGTATTCATGGCCGACCCGCATGCGCGGCACTTCCTCTCCTGGGGCTGGCTTCGCGATTATATGCCGCGCCGCAGGCGCTGGTTCATCCTGGCGCTCAGGGAGCGTCCGGAAGGCTCGCCCTATGTGGCGTTTTTCCCGCTGCGCATCGTCACCGAACCGGACAAGAAAAACGGCCGGTTTCACGACAGCATTGTCATGGCCGGCAATGCGGCGGCCGATTACACCGGCTTCATCACCCTGCCGGACTATGAAAATCATGCCATTGCCGGTTTCTGCTCTTATATTCGCCAGCAGAACTGGACCGAACTGAAGCTCGATTACCTTTCCGGGCCGCCGGAACGGCGCGACGCGATGATCCGCGCGCTTCAGGGACCACTCGTGATGTTCCGGGACAACATGCCAACCAACCCCTACAACATCAATAATTGCATCTGTCCGGTCGTCACCCTGCCGGACACGTTCGACGGTTATCTCGAAAGCCATATGAGCAGCCAGACGCGACAGAAGCTCAGGCGATTTCTCAGAAAGGTGGAGGGTGGCGACGAATACCGCATCACCTTCGCGACGGAGGAAACCATCAAACGGGACATGGACATCCTGTTCGATTTCTGGCGCATCCGCTGGGCGCCGCACAAGGGCAAGGAGCGCACGGAACTGCTGATCGGCGCAACGCGCCAGATGCTGATGGACTGTCAAAGGCGTGGCGATCTGGAGGTGCCGGTCCTGTGGTACGGCGATCAGCCGCTCGGCGCGCTCGCCAACATCATCGACCGGCGGAAGATGTCGATACTGTTTTACATTACCGGCCGCGACGAGAACTGGAAAACCCCCTCACCCGGGCTGGTGCTGCATGGCCACTGCATCCGCAGGGCCATCGAGCAGGGTTTCAAGACCTATGATTTCCTGCGCGGCAACGAGCCTTACAAATATTTCTTCGGACCGGAGGAGCAGAAGCTCAGCTGCACGCTGTTTCGCACCCGCTCGGGCGACAATCTCGGCGGCACGCTGCATCCGCGCAGCATCCGCTTTGTCTATGAACAGGGCCTCAAATTCTACAAGACCGGCAAGAAGGCCGCAGCCAATATCGCCTTCGGTCAGGTATTGGCCGCCGCGCCGGAACATTCCGGGGCACAATTCGGGCTGGCCAATCTGTCCTTTGACCGTGGCGAGTTCCGGGACGCGGAAATAGCCTATCTGGCGCTTCTCGCCGGCGGTCAGGACCCGCTTCTGCTCTGGCTGCGCATCGGCGAGGCGCGGCTGGCGCAACAGCATTATCACGAGGCATCCGAGGCCTTCCGTCAGGTGACCAACCGCGCGCCCTTCCACCGCGAGGCACTTTATAAATGTGCCGTCGCCCTCATCGCCGCCGAAAGGGCGATGGAAGGCGCCGAGATCCTCGACAGGCTGCAGCATTACCATTCGGACGATGCCGCGCATCTGGAATATGCGGAAAAAGCCCGCGCTGCCCTTGCCCGGCTGGAACTCGCAAAGACCAAGGTGCTGCTGCCGGCGGATGCCATCACACTTGCCGCCAAACCAAAGGCGGCGGGCAAGCGCTGGGACCCGCCAAAGGTTTTGCATTGAAGGCAATGATCTGTAAGTTGCGGCAGGAAAAACCGGCCGGCCGACTTGCAAGGATTTTTGATGTTTCTGACCAACAAGGACATGCTCGATCTCGTCGAGCTTCGCCATGATCTGCACCGTCATCCGGAGATTTCCGGCGAAGAGAAGGAAACGGCCCGGCGCATCCGCACCTTTCTTGACGGGGCAAGACCCGACCGGCTGCTCGCCGATCTTGGCGGCCATGGCGTTGCCGCTATCTATGACAGCGGGAAAAGCGGCCCGTCGATCCTGATCCGCTCGGAACTCGATGCGCTGCCGATCCATGAAAAAAGCGGGGCCGAACACCGCTCCGGCACCGACGGCAAGGGCCATCTTTGCGGTCATGATGGCCATTCCACCATTCTGACGGCGCTTGCGCTCGGCCTTTCCCGGCAGCGACCCGGCAGCGGTCGCATCATCCTTTTATACCAGCCCGCAGAGGAAACCGGCGCAGGCGCCGCCGCCGTCCTCGCCGATCCGCGCTTTGCGGAGATAAAACCCGATTACTCCTTTTCGCTTCACAACCTGCCCGGTCTTCCGTTCGGCCATGTCAGCGTGGTGGAGGGGCCGGTCAATTGCGCATCGCGCGGCATCAAGATCCGCCTCGCCGGCAAGACGGCGCATGCTTCCTCCCCCGAACACGGCGTCTCCCCCATGCGGGCGATATCCCGGCTGATGCCGGCCCTGACGGATCTTGGTTCCGGCTTCCCGCCCGAGCCTGATTTCTCGATGGTGACAATCACCCATGCCGTCATGGGCGAGGCCGCCTTCGGTATTTCCCCGGCTGACGCAGAAATCTGGGCGACACTCAGGACGCTGACGGACGACCGGATGGAAAGGCTCTGCGCGGCCGCGGAAACGCTCGCGAAGAAGGTGGCGGACGAACAGCAGCTGTCGCTCGACATCGCCTATGACGATATCTTCCTGCATTGCGAAAACACGCCGGAGGCGGTGGCGCATATCCGGCGGGCGCTGGATGAGGAGAAAATCTCCCACGGTTCGGGAGGGTTGCCGATGCGCGCCTCGGAGGATTTCGGCCGTTTCCGCGCCGTTTCGTCATCCGCCATGTTCTTTCTCGGCGCAGGCGAAGACTATCCCAACCTGCACAATCCCGATTATGACTTCCCCGATGATCTAATCGAAATCGGCGCGCGCATCTTCATGCGTATCATCCGCAACCTGACGGACGCGGGATAGCAGCGGCCAGGCTCTGGCCGCCGCCCGTCAGCCGCCGCCCTGCGGGCCGTTGCTCGGCCGGGCGGCACGCACCGCCGCCAGTCCCTTGATGCCATCCTGATGGCCGGTGGAAGCAAGGCTTTCGAAAATCTGGGCGGCATCGGCGTAACGGCGCATGGCAAGATAGGAATAACCGCGCAGCACCATCAGGTCCGTTCGCTCGTCGGCGAGCCGCGAACGCTGATCGAGGAGGAGAAGCGTTTCCGCATAACGCTTCGACTGGAAGGCGGAAACCGCCCTGTCCGCCAGAATGGAGACCTGCAACTCCGTGGCGCGCGGACGGTCCATGCGCGATTTCGTCGCCGAGACGGCGGCATGGTCCGTCAGCCCCATGCGCAGATAGGCAAGGCTCTGACCATAGGCCGCATCGCTTTTGACGGTCGACTGGCCGCCGGCAATGGCGGATTCGAAGGCCTTCAGCGCTTCTGCCGGCCGGTTCGTCTCCATCAGGCACCAGCCAAGATCAAGCGCCTGTTGCGGCGGCAGGCGCTGCGGATCGGGATAGGCGGCGCAGGAACGTGGGCGTGATGCGGTCCTGTTGGTCTTCTGGGTCTGCGCCGGCAGGCGCGCCTGCTTGCGCGATGGTTCCGCGGCAGGCTGCTGGATAACCGGCTGGCCATAGCTGACCGGCGCTCCAGCCTGCGGCGCGGAAGACGTTGACGCCATCGGCTGCGGCGTTGCGGCAACAGGCGGCGCGGTTACGGGCACAGGCGGCTGGCCGGACTGGTCGACCATGCGGGCCGTCCCCACATCCGCGATACGCTGCGAACGGCTTGCCCATTGCTGCTGAATGCCGCGCAGGCCTGCAAGATTGCGCAGGTCATGATAGCTGACCGCCATGCCATAGGCCGACGGTTCGTCATCCGCTTTCCAGCCAAGCGCGGTGCCGAACCATTGCAGGGCAAGCTGCGTCTGCCGGAAGGCGAGCGAATACCAGCCGAATTGCTGTGCAGTCGCCGCATCCTTGCGCGCCACCGTCTCGGCGGCAATGCGCTGCAGCACATCCGGCGGCAGCACGATGGGCGGCTCCAGCGCCAGGAGATTGGCTGTCGCGGCAAGATAGGTCGCCAGCGCATCATCGGATGCCGTACGCCATTTATACATGACGTCCTCGGCCTCGCGAGGCTCGTTGCGGTCGATCAGAGCCAGCGCCAGCCCTTGCGAGGCCGAAGCGCTGTCCTCCTCTTCCCGCGCCTTGCGGAACCATTTTTCCGCCTCCGTCATGTTCTTCTGGCGGATATTGTACCAGCCGAGCAGCAGCGCATCACTCGCAAGCCTGTCGGTCTCGGCAAGCCTTTCAAGCCGCATCAGATAGGCCGAGGGAACGGAAACGCCCTCTTTTTCTCCCGCCTTCGCCACGAACTGGCGGGCGAGATCGTTCTTTACCGGCTCGAACTCCAGCTGGCCGTCGGCTCCGGGCTTTTCCTTGGCAAGCAGTTCGCCGATCATTTCCGCCGGCAGAAGTGCAGATGCCTTCTGCACGGTGGCGAGCCTGTCGCTTGCAACCGTGCAATTGTTGAGAATGTAGAGATAGGCGTCCCGCGCCCGTCCCATCCGGTCGGTATTGGCGAAGGCATCGGCAACCCGCCACAGGACATCGACCTCGCTGCAGGTCAGCAATCCCGGATTGTTGGCAGCCGTATCCACCACCGTCGCATATTGCTTGAGATCTGACGCATTGACGAGCCGCTGGCGCGCCTCGGCAAGAGAAAGCATGCCCGTCAGATTGTCCGGCGGCTGCCAGCCGGGTTCGGCCTGCTGCCGGTCGGCAATCGCCTTTCTTACCTCGGCATAGCGGCCATTGGTATAAAGCTGCCACATGGCATCCAGCCGGGGATCGCCATTTTCCGGAATGGCGAGAGGATCGGCGGGCGGCGTCCAGTTGGGGTAGAGCGTGCGCAGCCGGGCTATTTCGGCCTGCAGGCGCTGGGTATCGCCCCTCGCCGCAAAATAGCGCAGCGCGCTGAGATCGACATCGGGCATATTGGCCGACGCCGGCTGGCCGGCGCGGGACGCAGGTGCCTGCGCCGTCAGCATTTGCGGTGTTTGCCCGCCGGTCGTCGTCACCGGCTGCGGGTCGGTCGCGGGCACCGTCACCGGTGGCGTCGCAGGCTGCGTCACCTGCGCCACCTCGCGGTTCTTGAGAAATGCATTGATCTGCGCCGGATTGGCTGCCGCCGGAGAAACCCGCTGCGCCGCACGGTTCTCCCCCACCGCCGATGTATGCACGTCCGACACCCGTCCAAGAATGCTGTCACGCCAGTGGAAGGCGGCAAGCCCGATCAGAAGCAGGATGAGAGCCGAGGTCGACAGAGGTTTGTTCATCGGCATTCCCCGTTATTCCTTGCCAGAAACGACAATGCCAGAAGATGCAATGTGGAAGGATAATAAAGTGTTGGCTGGAAGTTTTTAAGCTCGGAGGGAATGGTCGAGCCGCCGGCAACGCAGTCCGCCAGTGCCGGAATGACCCGATAGCCGGGGTCGGACAGCACATCCTTGACCGCCCCGCTTTTCAGGTCGAAAGTGCCGGCAGCACCATCGTCCAGCGTCATACCGCTTTTCAGCCGCGCAAGCAGTTCGGGCGATCCCGTTTTCGCCCGTGCGAGATAGAGCGGTATGCGCACCGCATTGTAACCGAATTCCGGCGGGAAACCCGCCGCCGGCTGCGGCTTCGTTTTCACAGACACCCAGTCCGCCGGCAGTTTCCTGTCACTGAAGGCGAAGGCGCCGACCTGTGCCGCGCCATCATCGGCAATCGCTTTCCAGAGCGGCGACGGGGCGACCAGGTTGAGGACCGGAAAGGCTTCGAAAATCAGATAGGACGGATTGACCACCGGACCATCCTTACGGTCATCCTCACCAAAACCGCTGGCGGCCGGCAAAAGCAGCGTTCGCCCGCCGCGCTGCACCACGGTCTTCTTCAGGATGGCGGATGCGATGGCTGCGGACGCCTCGGCGTAATCCTGCCGGTTCCATTGGCCGGCGGCGAGCGCCAGCGCATAGGCAATCAGGATATCGCCATCGGTCGCATTGTTGATATCAGTGACATGCGGCCGGGTGCGCGGATCCCATTTCCACGCGGAAAGCCCGTCATCACGAACCAGCAGCTCGGTGCGCGTAAAACTCCAGATCAGTTCGAAATCGGCGATGTTGTCGGAAAGCACGGCGAGCCACATGCCGTAACCCTGCCCTTCGCTGTGGCTTATATTGCCGTTGCCGGTATCGATGATGCGCCCACCGGGATCGAGGAAGGCGTCCTTATAGGCAGACCACGCTTGCGGCGATACGGATGCGGCGCGGCCGGCGGAAATGCCCACAATCAGCACCATCGCGGACAGGCAGACAATGCCGGCAAGTTTCGAAATCCAGCCCGTCATCGGTGTCGCCCCATCAGGCGCAGCATCACGAAGGTAGCGAAGCCCAGAAGCGACACGAACCCTATGAATGCCAGCGAATAGGAAAGCACGTTGGATGATAACCAGTTGGCGGCGATCAGTCTCCAGTTGGAGAGTGAAAACGCCCCCGTTATATAAAAATACGGCCGTTCCACCTCAACTGTTTCGACCTTTTCCGCAGCCGCGTCGTAAGCGGCAACCCGTCCGGTGACGTCGCCCCAGCGGTTCTCGCGCGTCATCGCCGACATGCCGTCGAGCAGTTCCGCCGAGGTCGGCGCAGTGGCAAGCGTCCAGACGCCGTCGCCGGAGGGGCTGAGCCCCTGCGCCAGCATGAAGGAGACGTTGGCGGGCGGGGCATAGGGCTGCTCGGCCGCCGGCAGGAAACGAAGCGTATCCGAACTCAGGTCGAAATTGCGCTTCATCCATTCCTCGAAGGACGAGACCTGCCCTTCCCAGACACCGCCATCAACCCGCTGCCGCCAGTCATTGAACAGGGTTTCGCTGTTTTGGACCGGCGGCTGCACGCCGGTTCCCACTTTCCACGCGACCTGGCTGGAGGGAGCGAGATTGAACTGGCTGATCAACGCCTGCGGGAATTGCGAGACCGTCCCGACGAACAGCGCATCGCGATCACCGATCACCAGCGGTGAGGCAACGGTCTCGACATTGATCGGATGTCCCGCAACACTCGCAAGCCGGCTGATGAGCGTTGCCGCCGCCGACATGGTGTCGGTATCGAACCGGTCGAGAGAGAGCGCGACCGGGCTTCCGGCGGCCCTGTAGGGCTGGCCGGCGCCGGCCATCGCCGCGAGATCCGGCTTGCGGCCAATCCGGGCATAATCCGGAATATGGATTTCGGTGGTGTCGAACAGTGCAAAGCGCGGCGTCGTGCTGGCCGGCGCACCGGGCGCGCAGGCCTGATCCTGCGCCGTCATCAACACCGCTTCGATCGTCACCTTGTTCGGCCCCGGTTTCAGGTGACGCATCGTGACGTTGATGGGCAGATGCCGGAAAATACCGCCGCCATTGTTGGAGATCGGTACCGTCGAGGCAATCTGGTCGTTGACGTAGATATCGATATGGCTGCCCGGCAAAACCTGCGAGGAATAGGCCGCGTCGAGCAGCAGCGATGCCTCGCCATAGGCCGAGGCATAAAAATCGGCGGGCAGGCCGATATAAAATTCGTTGCGGAAGCGGCGCCCGCTGAACTCGGTGCTTTCGAGGCCAAGTTCGGAAAGCGCAATACGGCGATCCGACATGATGAGCGGAACGTCAGGCGCATGCCAGCTGCGGGTCGAGAACGTCGTCCTCTGGGCGCCCGGCGTCCGCGAGATCGACGAAAACAGCGTCTCTATCGCCGCCTGCACCGCCTGCGGTGTGGGGCCGCTGACAAAAAGAGGTGAGAGGCCACCCGGCGCGGCTGTGCCAAAACCGGCAAAGGCGCCCGCCGATGCCTCAGGCGGCAACACGCCAGCCAGGCCCGTGATCTCCCGGGCGGTGCCCACCAGAACCGTCAGCGTTCCCGCCTTGCGCTCAGTGGAAGGGGCCGTCACGAAGCGGATCGTCTGGTTCGGCATCTGGGTTCTAAGCGCCAGCGCCTGCGACAGCCGCAACAGCGAATCCGCAAATGCCGGATTGCCGAGAGCCGGCGCGACGATCTCGATCGACGTCGTGGCCTTGCCGTCCGGCCCGGTCGCCTGGATATCGTCTATATTGGCAAAGGTGCCGGCGACATCGGCATTGAAGCCAATATAGGTATTGGCCGGGTTGACGTCGGTCCACAAATCATAGGTGGACTGGATCGTGCAATCCGTCCGGTGCCGCTGCTGCACGCCGAGCGTGACGAGATTGGTCCCGACCTGCAAGACACCGGGCGGGATCTTCAGGGAGACGTTGCCTTCGCCGTCGGGCGCTTCGATCCGCGCCGCGTCCAGCGGAACATTGTTCAGGCTGACCTGAAAATTCGAGCTTTCGGGTGCAACCACAATGGCGTTCTGATAGCCGATATTGAGCGAGACGGCAGCCCCCACCTGCTCGGGGGTCAGATAGATGCCCCATTGCCGCCGATCCATCTCGCCGGAAAGGCTGAGCTTCTCATAAGGCAATATATAACGGCGGCGGCTGTCAGCAGCGGATGAGGACGACCGAGGCGGCGCAGGTCTTGCCCCTTCCTGAAGCGGAGGAACGGCAACAGCCGGTGCAGGCGATGCGACCGGAGGCTGCGGTACGGGTGCTGGCTGAACGGCAAATGGCGGCGGCGCAGACGGCTGGACCGGCGTCGATGCCGGAGGCTGCTGGCGAGGCACGTCGGGAGGAATGACGGGCGGCGACACTGGCGCAGGGGCGGTCTGGGCAGGCCTTTCCGGCGACATGTCGAAAGGCGAGGACTGCGCCATCGCACCGGTTGCGGCGACACCCCACATCAATGCTGTCAGGGAACCCCTGATCATACTGCTGCCGGTCATTTCACAGCTCCGGCAGGTTTGGTGCTTCGGGAGGCCGGCCGCAGCGCACGGGCCAGATAAAAGAGGCCGCGCTGCGTCTGGAACAGCGATATGGCCAGAAAGATCGCCGTGCCGCGGATGAGACCCGGGTTCTTGCGGCGCACGCGCTGGAATTCGCTCCATTGTTCGGAATTGGCGAAGATCAGGTCGGCGATCAGCCGGTGATCGACGGCGCGTTGCGGCGAGAAGGTGCAGCCGATCGAAATGAAACCTTCGCCACGCACCGTCCGGACCACGTTGATGGGCATGGTTTCCGGCACGCCTTCGCTATGCGGCTTGACCTTCACGATGGCCGTCATGTTCTTTTCGACGGTTGCGGCGCTGTCGAAAAGATTGATCAGCAGGCCATGCACGGAGACATTGTCGATGGAGGCGGGCACCCACGTGTCGCTGCCCTCAAGCTTCACCTCGCAGCGCCGCTTGACGGTGATGCGCCGCGATGCCGACTTGTCACCACGCTCGGAAACGACACCGAGCGCGCAGCCCGCGAAGATGAGATTGAGCAGGTTCCAGCCGCCAACAACGAGTGTCACATCGGCCTTGTAGGGCTCGCTGTAGATGCGCCATGCGGCAAACGCCATCGCCACCACCAGAAGCGCGAAGATGACGAAGAAGGGCCGGCTGATTTCCGAAAGCCGCGCCTCGGCAATGGATTCATCCTTCGCCGTCACCTTGAAGGTCGGCTTGCCCGGATTGAAAATCACGGACACGACCGCAGGCAGGAGATGAACCGTCTGCACATATTCGTAAAGTTCCGAGATCCATGGCCAGCGGAAGCTGCCATAGAGATAATTCTGCATCATCAGGTTCACGAGCATATAGGCGGCCGTATAAGCGAGGAACTCGCCGCCCGAGGCCACGAAAATCTGAAGATCGAAGAACAGGTAGAACAGCGGCGCGAACAGGAAGATCGTGCGTGGGAAAGGAAAGAGCCAGAACAGCGTCGATGACATGTAGCATAGGCGCTGCGTGAAGGAGAGGCCGCGCTTGAACAGGGGCTGGCGGAAGATCAGGATCTGCATCATGCCCTGCGCCCAGCGGCTGCGCTGGCCGATGAAGCTTGCGAAGGTGGCCGGCTGCAACCCGGCGATCAACGGCTTGTCGACATAGATGCTGTTCCAGCCGCGCGAATGCAGCGCCAGCGCCGTCTCGCAATCTTCGGTGATGCTAACGCCGCTGAAGCCATCCGTATCCTGCAGCGCCTCGCGCCGCAGCACGGCGGCGGAGCCGCAGAAGAAGGCACCGTTCCACTTGTCGAGGCCGCGCTGGATGATGCCATAGAACATCTCGTTTTCGCTCGGCATCGTCTCGAAGGTGCGCAGATTGCGCTCGATGGGATCGGGATTGACGAAGAAATGCGGCGTCTGCACCAGGAAGAGCCGGGGATCCTCCTCGAAATAACCGACCGTTTCCAGAAGGAAATCGCGGGCGGGCGCATGGTCGGCGTCGAAGACCGTCACCAGCTCGCCGGTCGAGTGGGCGAGACCGTTATTGAGATTTCCGGCCTTGGCGTGGACATTGCGCTCGCGCGTCAGATAACGCACGCCGAGGTCTTCGCAGAGCTTCTTCAACTCCTCATGGCGGCGCTGCGCGGCCTGTGCCTCCAGAATGTTGCTGGCATTGCGTTTCTGCACCGAGCCGCCATCATCCAAAAGCCAGACCGTGAACCTGTCGGCCGGGTAATCCATGTTCTTGGCCGCCGCCAGAGTATTGGCCAGCAGCTCCGCATCTTCGTTATAGCTCGGCACGAAGACATCGACAGTCGGCCGGTAATCCGGCGAGCCGGGTCTCGTCTTGCGCGACGGCAGCGGCATCGACACGATGACGAGGCTGAGGCCCAGCATCACGACGCTGTACATTTCCGCGAGATAAAGCAGGAAGCCCGGAATGAAATTCTCGAGCTGGTTGACGGGCGGCAGCGTGCTGGTGGTGCGCCAGTAGACATAACGCAGAACGATGGCCGTGCCGAAACCCAGCGCCACCAGACGCCAGGCCCCCTGCCCGTTGAAGCCTTTGATGGTCGCGAGAAGAACGAGCGAAATGGCGGTCGCCACCAGATGCGTCTGCAGGCTGACCGGCATCGTGATGATGGCCAGAACGCAAAGCGACACAAGCAACCAGACAATGACTGTGATGGCCTTGTTCATCCAGAAACTTTCCGTTCTCTTCCCCATCCGGAATCTCGGCCCGGAATTGCCGCACTACTTCCCCGGATCATCTGCATCCCGGCGCCGTTCCCGCTCCGGTGAGACAGGCTGGCGAGGGAATGGACACCTGCGGAACCTGCGACGACTGCAAGCCGCTCTCCGCCGGATCACCCTCGCCGCGCCGGCCCGCAACCGCTGGCCGCGCAGGCCGGGCCGGCGCGCCGGCCGATGCGGGCGACGGAATACTGACAGAAGCAACGGGCGGAAGCGGCTGTGGTTCCGGCTGCACGGGCGCGACGGCGGCGACGCGACGGACAGGCCGTGCCGGCACGCTGGCGGTCACCTCGCCACCGGGCCGCATCGGCACGTCATCCGCCCTGACGGGATAGACCGGGTGGCCCGGCCGTCCGAGATTTTTATCCACCGGCTGCGGCGTGCCGTAGGGGTTCCAGCTTTGCGAAGCATAGGTGCCGGTGATCGTGTAATTATACATCACCGCCAGAAGCCGCTCGACGCTCGCACCGGACTGGCAGAGGCGCAGTCGCACCTTGATGCGCCCGAGATTGCGGAAGTCCTGCCGCATGCTTTCCGGTGAGCGTATGTCCTGCCAGCCATAAAGGCATGTGTCATCGCCCCGGCCGTTGCCGGCGGCATAGGAGAAGGCGCCATAACCGTTCTGCAGGTAATTCGCCGACATGGCGATGTTTTCGCCCGGAAACTCCGCGCGGATTTCGCGCGCGACGGATGCGGACCTGAAACCGGTGAAAGTCAGGGCGTCACGATCCGTATCGCCGGCCTGCTGCGGGCCGAAAAATTCGGCCTTGATATAGTTCTGTCCGGGCGTGGCGGCCTCGGATCGCAATATGACCTGCTGCGCAACGGCGTTCGAATAGGTGCGGCTGACCACGGTGACGATCTCCGGGCCGCCCGGCGGCGGGAAAATCAGCGCCTCGGATGGGGACAACATCTGCGCACCCCCGAACGAACGAACGCCCGCGGGAGTATTGCAGCCCGAAAGAACCACAATGGAGAACAGCAATGAAGTATAGGCAGAAACTTTCACTGCCTTGCGCCCCTTTGTTTCCCCAACGCCGCCCAGGTTAAAAGGAGACCGAATCACTAATGACCAGACCATTGTTACGAAATACGTGAGGACTACGAATAAGCAATCTCAAATTTTCGTTGTAATTTCTGACACTTTATGAATTTCGAATCGTTTTTGATCCTGCCTTGCGGGATGAATTGCGGAACCAATCGCGCCACCAGGGGTTCGCTCCCGGTGAGGTCGATAATTTTTACGGTTGCAGCGCAATATGTCCCATGATCTACTTGCTTTCATATTTGCGTATTTTTATTGACCTATTTTTTCATTCACCTGTAAAAACAGAGAGTTGAGCTATGACAGTGCAATTTCCGAGTGCCTCCCAGGCGCTTTGCGAAGAGGTCGGGACATTACGGAAATGGCTGGATGAGGATGCGCTGCCCTTGTGGTGGGAGGTCGGCTCCGCCCGCCCGGATGGCGGCTTTTACGAACGCCTCGGTCAGGATGCGAAACCGGTTTTTTCCGATGACCGCCGTGCCCGTGTGCAGCCGCGTCAGGCCTATTGTTTTGCCGCCGCCGGCCAGCATGGCTGGCAGGGCCCGTGGAAAGACGCGCTCCTGCATGGTCTGAGTTGGTTCGAAAAGGTCTACCGTCTCGATAGCGGCCTTTACGGCAACCTCGCCGACCAGACCGGACGGCTGATCGATCCCACCTTCGATCTTTACAATCAGGCCTTTGCGCTTTTCGCCGCCGCCCAGACCGCCGCAAGCCT